>JAVXWK010000826.1:0-6091 GCA_032230575.1 Pseudonocardiales bacterium
AGTCGAGGTCGCGGCCGTTCCAGCACTGCGGGAAGTCGAGGTACGACTCCAGCATCGTGCCGGCCGGGCAGTTGACGAAGTCCTTGCCCGGCGGCACCTGCCCGGCCCACAGGCACGACCAGCGGGCGATGGAGTCGGCATCGCCGGTGGCTTTGGCGTTGCCCGCGACGATCTTCAACCCGAGCGGCGTCGGCTGGATCGCCGCCGGGTTGTTCACGCCTTCGCCCAGGTAGTAGAAGGTGATGCCGGTCGGGGCGATCTCGGTGTTGTTCCGGTACATCGTCGGCACCCAGTAGGAAGAGATGTCGACGGCCGGGTTGCAGTTGCCCGTCTGGCCTTCCAGCGACTGCTGGGTGGAGCGGGCGTTGGTCGAGTGGTTGCCGAAGAAGTCGTGCGAATGCGAGGCGCCGGCCAGGTTCGGCAGGACGATCGGGTCGTCCGGCAGGCGGTGGCTGAGCTGGCAGTCCGCGACGAACTCGGCGACGCGGATCGGTTCTCCTTGCGCCGCAACGGGGATGCTCAGTGTTGCGGCGATCATGCCTAGCACGGCGGCTAGCTGTAAGGCTGGCTTCCTCATTGAAGCTTTCCTCTCCGCAGCAGGATTCGGGAGAGCGCTCTCACGCAGCTTGAGCATGGCGCAAGGCAACTTTCGTCGTCAATCCGCAAGAAACGTTCAGTAGTACCGGTTTTCTTGACACCGCGTGCCTGCTGCGGTGACGCTCAGGTCCGGAGGGCGCTCTCACGGTCCCGTTCTCCGGCTCCAGGAGCACACCCATGTCAAGACGACTCCCCATCGTCGCCGCGGCGCTGACCGCGGCCGCGCTGATCGTCCCGGTACAGGCGCAGGCCGCCGGGCCGCTGCTCTCCCAAGGTCGTCCGGTCACCGCTTCCACCAGCGAGAACGCCGTGTTCGCGGCCACCGCCGCGGTCGACGGCGACCTCGGCACGCGGTGGTCCAGCGAATTTCGGGATCCTCAGTGGATCCAGATAGATCTCGGTACCACCGCGAAGGTCGACCAGGTGACGCTGGCCTGGGAGACCGCGAGCGCCAGGGCGTACACGCTCAGCGTCTCCCCGGACGGCAACACCTGGCAGGAGCTGCGGCGGACGACCACCGGGCCGGGCGGCACCGAGACGCTCGCCGTGAACGGCACCGGCCGTTACGTGCGGCTCGACCTGACCCAGCGCGCGACGCAGTGGGGTTATTCGCTGTGGGAGTTCCAGGTGTTCGGCACCCGTGACACCGGGACCGCCGAAACCCTGCTCTCGTACGGCAAAACCGGCGCCGCGTCGACGTTCCAGGACGACGGCGCGTGCCCGCAGTGCTCACCGGCCAAGGCGTTCGACCGGGATCCCGCCACCCGCTGGGCCACCAGCGCGACGAACGGCTGGGTCGACCCCGGCTGGATCTCGGTCGACCTCGGCGCGCCCGCCACGATCTCGAAGGTCGTGCTGCAGTGGGATCCGGCCTTTGCGACGGCTTACAAACTGGAGGTGTCCGACGACAACGCGAACTGGCGCGAGATGTACTCGACCACGACCAGCCGCGGCTTCAAGGAGACGCTGACGGTCAGCGGCACCGGCCGGTACGTGCGGATGTACGGCACGGCCAGGTCGAACGGGTACGGCTACTCGTTGTGGGAGTTCCAGGTCTACGGCACCGGTGGTAACCCGACGCCCGCGCCGCCGTTGCCGCCGAACCCGGTGTTCCCCGGCCGGCTGGTGTGGGCGGACGAGTTCAACGCCGCGGCCGGCACCGGGCCGGACGCCTCGAAGTGGCAGCCGGAGATCGGACCGGGCGTGAACAACGAGCTGCAGTACTACACGAACAACAACAACGCCCGGCACGACGGCAACGGCAACCTGGTGCTTCAGGCGCGGCGCGAGGTCACGCCGGGCAGCGCGTGCCCGCCGGATCCGATCAGCGGCAGCACGACCTGCCAGTACACGTCCGCCCGGCTCAACACGCACGGTAAGTTCGACTTCACGTACGGCCGCGTCGAAG
Source organism: Pseudonocardiales bacterium (assembly GCA_032230575.1). Taxonomy (GTDB): domain Bacteria; phylum Actinomycetota; class Actinomycetes; order Mycobacteriales; family Pseudonocardiaceae; genus Lentzea. Next base: position 2,006 of record JAVXWK010000826.1, read on the forward strand.
CGCGCATCAAGGTGTCGTCGACGCAGGGGTTGTGGCCCGCGTTCTGGTTGCTGGGCGCGGACTTCTTCGACAAGCGCACGCCGTGGCCCGCGTGCGGCGAGATCGACATCATGGAACACGTCGGCAAGGAGCCGAACAACGTCTACTCGACGCTGCACGCGCCCGGCTACTTCGGCGCGGGCGGGTTCGGGTCGCCGCTCAACCTGGGCCAGCCCGCGTCGAGCGCGTTCCGGACGTTCGCGGTCGAGTGGGACTCCAGCCACATGACGTTCAGCGTCGACGGCAACAGGTTCTTCACCGCCGACCGGAACCAGCTGGAATCCACGCGCGGACCGTGGGTGTACGACCACCCGTTCTTCATCATCCTCAACAACGCGGTCGGCGGCGACTGGCCCGGCCCGCCCGGAGCCGGGACGCAGCTGCCGCAGGACATGGTGCTGGACTACGTCAGGGTGTACCAGTGATCGCGACGCGGGCCGGCGGTGAGACGTCGAACGCCTCGCTGACAGCTTCGACCTCGACGCTCGCGGTTTCGCCCGAGCTCAACGGGATCGCGGGCACGAAGTACGCGTCGTTCGTGGTGCCGCCGAGGAAGATCCGCTCGGTCCCGGTCCACTTGTAGACCCGGTACTGCCGGACCGAACCGGGCGCGCGCGTCCAGGTGAGCCGTGCCGACACCGTCGTGGCGTTGGTGCGGCTCACCTGCTCGACCTGCACGTGCGACGGCGCCACCGGCGAGGTCAGCACCGGGTCGGTGACCCCGATCCGGCCGATCGACGCCGTGACCGGACCACCCGGCAGCACTCGCAGGGAGATCTCGGTCAGCGTGGCACCCGCGTGCTCCGCGAGCGGGAAAACGCTGCGCCGCCAGGCACCGGAAACCCCGCCGAGGTCCAGGACCTTCTCGGTGGTGCCGATGCGCAGGATCGCCTGCAGCCGCGACGGGCCGGCGCCCGTGCGGTGGACGATCTCGAACTGGCTGTTCCCGGTCAGCTTCAACGACGTCGCGAACAGCCGGACGTCGTTGGCGGACAGGGGAGTGCCGGTGATCTTGAGCGCCGTGCCGCCGTCGTACGGGTCGTCCCAGTCCAGCGACGGGGTGACCTTGGTGCCGGTACCGGAGACGCTCCACCGCCAGGTCGGCAGCACGTCCTGCAGCGACAGGTTGTTCCAGGCCTGCGTCGACCGCACCGCGCCGCCGATCGCGAACTTCTTGCCGTGCCCGGTGTTGAAGTTCGTCACGAACGGCAGAGTGGTGATCGGCGTGAGCTCGGTGATGTAGTGCGCGATGCCCTTCCACGCAGCCGTCGTCGTGGTGTTCGACGGGTCACCGTTGGGGCCGACCCAGAACCGGTTGTCGCGGGAGTAGAAGTCGGCGGGGCCGGAGGCTGACTTGAACGTCCACTCCGGACGGTAGAAGCCCAGCGATGTGGTGTGCGGCTTGCCCTCGGGGAACACCGAGGTCCAGCCGACGCTCGTGTTGTAGCCGTTCGCCTCGACGTCCACACCGGACGCGAGGTCGTACGGGCTGCGGTTCATCTGCTTCGCGAGAGTGGCCGAGTTCGCCAGACCCTGCGTGCTCCACCAGAAGTTCAGGAACATCTCGTCGGACTGTTCGAAGAACATCTTGTTCCGCGCGGTCAACGCGTTCTGCCAGGAGACGCTGCCGGAGTCGGTCATCGCGTCGTACCAGATGATCCGCAGCCCGCTCTTGCGCAGGTAGACGATGAAGTCGCGCATGTCGTTCGCGAGCTGGGTGTTGCCGCCCGCGGTCTCCTGGTTGAGGAACCAGCCGTCGAACCCGTAGTGCCGCGCGACCTGGATCATCTTGTCCGCCACCGGGAACCTGTCGCCCTCGCGCTTGACGAAGTCGCGGACCCACTGGATCTGGCCGCCGTACGCGGTCGGCGGGAGGAACACGTTGCCGATCACACGGACACCGTTGCGGTGCGCGGCATCGGTCACGGTCGGGTTCGGCGCCAGGATCAGGCCCTCGGACGCGGAACCGCCCCAGAACACCAGCTCGTCGATGTACTGCCAGTAGTTCGTGGCGTAGTAGTTCATGTCGAGCGAGCCCTGCGCGGGGTTGTTGCTCGTCGGCGCGTACGCCACCAGCGCCTGTACACGAGCCTCGTTGGGATGAGCGTGTGCGTTGGCGGGACGGGTCGGAACAACGCGCTTCGCCAGCGGAACCGTGCTGCGGTTGTACCGCGCGTCCCGGTCCGTCGCCGGATCCCAGCCGAGGATCGTCGCGGGGTGCCAATAGGACGCATGAGGCTGGGCGACAGCCTCGGCGGCTGAGGCAGGAGTCTCGGGCAGCAGACTGGTCAAAGCCGCTGTCGAGCTCAGAACGAGGAACTGTCTCCGAGTGGCCACGCGATCACCCTTGTGTGCCACGAGATTCGCCGTATACCGCCTCTACGGTGACTAGATCGGACGACAATTCCTCGATCTGCTGCGCTGTGTAACCGAGTTCGGTGAGGATCTCGGCGTTGTGCTCACCCAGACACGGCGCATGCCTCCGAACGGACGCAGGCGTGTCCGAGAATCGAACAGGTGGCGGCACAACGCGAATCGTGCCCTCGGTGGGGTGCTCGGCTGTGTCCAATCGAGACACCGCCTCCTCCAGCGAGGTCACGCGTCCGAAGGGGATGCTGTGCCGGGAACACAGCTCCTCCCACTCGTCCGTCGTGTGCTCCAGGGCGAGCTTCGCCATCAACTCGTAGAACTCCTCGAAGTGTTCGTACAGCGCGTCGGGGGAGTCGAACCGCGGATCCACCGCCAGATCCGGACGTCCGGCAACGGTGAAGAAGTCCGCGACGTTGCGTGCCCCGTACGTGGCGATGCAGGCGTAGCCGTCCTTGGTGCGGACCGCGCGATGGTTCGGCTGCAACGACCGCGCGAACCCCAACGGGCCGTGCGCGGGCACAAACGTTTCGCCGCCGACGTGTTCGAGGAGGTTGAACGCCAGCATGGTGTCGGTCATCGGCACCTCGACGTGCTGGCCGCGCCCGGTCCGTTCCCGGTGCATCAACGCCGCCAGCACGGAGTACGCGATCGTCAGCGAGCTGACCTTGTCCGCGAGCACGGTCGGCACGTAGTCCGGCGCACCCGTGGCCCGCATCATCAGGTCCACGGTCCCGGAGGTGCCCTGCACGATCTCGTCGTAGGCGGCCCGGTCCCGCAGCTCCCCGGAGAATCCCTGTGCCTGGCAGTAGACGAGCCGGTCGTGCCTGATCGACTCGTAGTCCAGCCCGAGCCGTTCCAACGCCTGCGGGCGCAGGTTCGTGACGAGCACATCCGCTGACGCCACGAGGTCGCGGAAGATCTTCTTCCCGCGTTCATCCTTGAGATCAACGGCGATCGACCGCTTGTTGCGGTTGAGCGCGAGGGTCAGCGAGCTCATGCCGACGTGCTTGTGCGGGGGAGGCACTCGCAGCGAGTCACCGGCCGGGGACTCCACCTTGATCACGTCGGCACCGAGGTCACCGAGGATCTGGGTCGCGTACGGGCCCATCACCACCGTCGAAAGATCGATAACACGTACGCCGTCAAGAGCACCATCCATGTGGCCGAACCCTACTGAGGCTACTGAGCGGTAGCGTTAACACCGCTGTCGCAATTGGTACCCCCTGCAACCAATTGAGGTGGAAACGTCGTGCGCATCAAAGCTGTGCTTGCGGCGCTCATCCTGGCGCTGATCCCGGCCACCGCCCCAGATATTGCTTTGGCGGCGGTTGCCAACCCCTACGAACGCGGCCCGGCACCCACGGCTGCCTCCGTCGAGGCCTCCCGAGGCACCTTCGCCGTCACGTCCGCGGCCGTCGCCCGTCAGTCGAACTTCGGCGGCGGCACGGTCTACACCCCGACCAGCGACCTCACGTTCGGTGCTGTCGCCATCTCGCCCGGCTTCACCGCCACCCAGTCGTCCGTAGCGCACTTCGGCCCGCGGCTGGCGTCCTACGGGTTCGTGGTGATCACCATCAACACCCTGTCCGGCTTCGACGACCCCGACAGCCGGGGCCGCCAGTTGCTGGCGGCGCTCGACTACGTGGTCCGCACCAACCCGCGCGTCGACGCCTCGCG
>JAVXWK010000834.1:0-9514 GCA_032230575.1 Pseudonocardiales bacterium
ATTACAGCCATCATCTATTTTGGCAACCTCAGGCCAGCGGATGGTTCGCCGCGTACACCTGGTCCGCCAGCTGAGCCACGAGCGCCGGGTGCAGCTTCACCAGGCCCGGCAGCACCGGCACCCACGACGACGTCGCGAGCACCTCGGCGAGCAGGCGATCGCCGTCGGGCTGCCCGACGGCCTCCGCGAGCTTCGTCAGCGCCTTCGCCCGGTCGTCGGCGTCCCCGAGGTCACGGGCGATCTTCTCGGCCTGCGCGCGTTCTCCAGCGGCGGCCAGCACCAGTGCCAGCTCCATCCGCGCCGCCACCTGCTGGTGGTCGCTGAAGATGCGGGGGACGACCAGGTCGGCGTCGGCCGCGAGGCGCAGGGCTTCGGCGTGGTCACCGGCCGCGGCCATCGCCCTGGCGAGCGTCGTCAGGGCTCGTGCCTGCTGGTCCGGGTTGGTGTTGGCGCGGACTGACGGTTCGAGGTCGGCGACCAGCCGCAGCGCATCGGCGGGCCGGCCCGCCGCGGCCACCGCCCAGGACAACTCCGCCAGGACCTGTGCCCGCTGGGTCGCGAGCTCGATGCCGCGCGCGACCCGTTCGGCCTCACCGTGCTCACCCGCGGTGGTCAGCGCCCTGGCGAGACCGGCGAGCGTCAGCGCCCGCTGGTACGGGTTGGGGATGCGCTGAGCTGCCCGTTCGGCACCCGCGTACTCCCCGCAGGCCGCCAGCGACCGTGCGAGCTGCGGGGAGTCCTCCGCACGGGCCGACTGCAGGACCTGCTCGGAGCGTTCGGTCTCACCGGCCACCGCCAGCGCGACGGCCACCTCGGTTCGCGACCGGCCCGACACCACGGCCGACTCGGCGTCGACGGCAAGTCGCCGCGCCGAGGCTCTGTCCCCGGCCGCCGCCAACGCCACCACGACGCTGGTGAACGCCCGCACCTGTTGTTCCGGATGGGTGATCTCACGCGCCAGCTGCTCGGCGAGCTCGTGGTGGCCGCCGGCGGCCAGCGCACAGGCGACCACCCCCCAGGCCCACTCCCGGTGCAGCGGCAGGGCGATGTGGCAGGTGACCCGTTTGGCCTGGACGAGGTCGCCGGTGCAGGCCAGTGCCCGCGCGACGCTGGTCAGTGCCTGCACCTGTTTGTCGGTGGCGGCGATGTCGCGGGCGATCCGCTCCGCGCGCTCGTGCTCACCGATCGCGGCCAGCGCCTGCGCGAGGCTCGTCAGCGACTTCACCTGCAGGTAGTCGCGGGTGATCTCCCTGGCGGCCCGCTCGGTCTCGGTGGCCAGTCGTTTCGCTCTGGCCACGTCGACCGCCGCCGACGCTGTCGCCAGGCTCATCAGCACCCGCACCCGCAGGTCCGGGTCCGTGAATCCGCGGGCGATGCGTTCGGCGCGGTCGATCTGCCCGATCGCGGCCAGCTCCGGCACCAGGGCGCTGAGAGCCTCCCCGTAGCCGGCGGAGCGGGCGATCTTCTCGGCTTCGTCGGCCAGCCGTCCGGCTCTGCTCGGATCGCCTGTCTTCCCGGCGAGCCTGACCAGTGCGACCGCACGCCGCACCGGATTGGTGAAGCTCCTCGCGACCTGCTCGGCACGTTCGGACTCGTCGGGTTGCGCCAGCGCGGCTTCGAGAGCGGCCAGCTTCGCCTGTTCCGAGGACGTGTCGACGCCCCTCCGGTACTCGTTCGAGAGCATCTCGAGCTGGCGCTCGGCCATGCGCACGATGCGCCAGGCGCTGTCGTACTCGCCGGTCAACGCCAGTTGTCTGGCAGCGTCCAGCGCCGTGTCCCCGCCGTAGAACCCGTCGGCGGCGTCATCCGCGACCTGGGGTGGCATTCGCCCGGTCAGCACGTGTCCGCGCTCATCCTGAGTGAGAAGGCCGTCGGCGATCCGTTCGACGCGGTCGCGCTCACCGGCCGCGACCAGCGCTTGCAGGAGCGCGACCAATTTCCCCCGGTTGCGATACGCGCTGTCGATGCCGGAGAGGCGGTGGACGACCGTTTCGGCGTCGTCGAACTCTCCGATGGCGACCAGCGCGCCACCCAGGCGGAGCAGGGCTTCCCACCGGTTGTCCGGAGAGGTGCCGTGCAGACCGGTCCGGCTCGCCTCGGCGGCCAGCTGCACCGCCCCTTCGTGATCACCGGCCGCGTTCAGCGCGGCGGCCAGCTCGGCCAGCGCCGTCACGCGACGGTGCGGCCGGGTGAGATCACGGGCGACCTGCTCGGCGTGGTCGTGGTCGCCGGTCGCGATCAACGCCTGCACAACGCCCATGAGTGCCTGCTCCTGCCGCTCCGGGTCGGCGATGCCCCGTGCGAGGGCGTCTGCGCGGACGGGCTGGCCGAGCCGGACCCAGAGACCGGGCAGTTCGGCGGGGATGTTGGCGTTGCGCGACTCCAGCTGGTTGCGGTGGACGCACAGCCGGACCAGCGCGGGCAGATCCGGGGCGGGACAGGCGAGGAAGAAGTCCTGGCAGGACTTGATCTCGATCAGGGCGGCGGCATCTCCGCCGCTGAGGTCGAGCATCCGGTCGTGGCGCTCCAGGTCGCTGGTCAGTGCGAGGAGACGGTCGCCGTCCCCGTTGGTGACGAGCATGCGCGGGTAACCGGTCAGCAGGTACTCGGGTGTGTCCGGGGGCCAGGCCTTCCGGCCACCGCCCGGCATCCGGTAGGTGTCTGCCCAGTTTTGCAGGGCGGTGCGGTAGGCGCTCAGCTTGGCCGGGCCGAGGTAGTAGCAGGAGGCCTTGTGCAGTTCCTCGTGGCCGAGCAGGTAGACCTCGAGTTCGGCGTCGTCGGTCCAGTGTCCGGCTCGCCGCGTGAAGGTCCGTCCCACCACCGTGTGCAGCACGTCCTCGATGTCGACCAGGCCGGCCCCGGTCAGCTCGTTCAGGTCGCGGCCGGACAGGCCACCGCGGGCCGCGGTGAGCAACCCGAGCAGACTCTGCTCGGTGGGGCTGCCCTTGAGCAGCCGCTTGAGCTCGGACTGGCCCATGCGTTGCAGGTCGCGCGCGTGCGGGGAGTCGGCGAGCAGCCGGATGACACCGGGGTCGCGCAACGGATGCCAGCCCGGCACGTCGTCCGGGATGGGCGGGTTCGGTCGGCCGGCGACGATGACGCGCATCCCGGACGGAGGGTTGCCCGGCAGCAGTCCGGCGATGCTGTGCGCGTCCGGACCCACCGTCACACTGCGGTCCTCGTCCAGTCCGTCGACGACCAGCACCAGCCGTCCGCCGGCCGCCTGGCACGACGCCGCCGCCTGTGACAGGAGGTCCAGGAAGATCGACTCCTGGGCCGCCTCGCCGACCCCGGCAGGCAGTTCCTGGCCCAGCAGTTCGCACAGCTGCTCGGTCACCATCGTCGTGAACGCGGTTCTCGTGTCCTGTGCGGCCAGCCGCGCGGTGATGAAGAAGGACACCAGCCACACGCGGCCGGCCAGTTGCGGAGGCGGGTGCAGCACGAACGTCGACATCAGCGCGGACTTGCCCGCCCACGCTCCCGCACGCCACCACGCGTACGAGCCGCGGTGGGCCTGGAGGCAGAAAGCCGCCAGCTCCGCCAGGTCGGCCTCGCGTTCGAGCAGTTCCGGCGGGGCGATGCGAGCCACCTGGCGCAGGTAGGTCGACCGCACCGGCCGCGCCGACGGAGGTCCAGCACCCTGATAGACGTTGACGTTCGTCGCGTGGCCGAAGCCGATGCCGCCGAACTCCCCACGCCCGGTCGCCTGCGACGGCGAACCCGTGGTACCACCAGAAAAGCCGGGTGCGGTCGGTGGCGCTACCGACCCGGCGCGGAAGGGTCGGAGCCGCGTCCGAGGCTCACGTCTCCGCCGACCTGACCGAACGCGATGCCGCCCTGACTCGCCTCGGCGTGCGCGTCCCCGGTGAACACGGTGGATCCGGGACCGGCCACCACCGAGCCGCCCGTCGCCGCCTCGGCCGCCCGCAACCGGGCGACCAGCTCGGTGACCGCGGAGCCGAAGTCGTCGTCCTTGCGTGCTCCGGCCGTGATCGCCAGCTCCAGCTGCTGGCGGGTCAGCTCGCTGACCTCACCGTTCTCCGAGGCAGCTTCCTCCTCCAGGTCGTCCAGAGCCGGGTGGCCGCCGAGCTTGGCCGCGACCGTCTCGTGCAGCCTGTCCATCCCGGTGTCGATCACGGCGTCGACCTCGGCGTCCAACCGCCCGGCGACCCTGCGCGCCTTGCGCACCGCCCACGCGATCACGTACCCGGCCACCAGCCCGGCCTCGATCACCATCAGCCCACCCGTTTCAGACGTCCACCTGTTGCCGCCGACGCCATTTCATATCTGCCCAAACCGGTGGACCGTTACGAGCGGATGTGCCCCAATGCGGTGACGCGCTCGCGCAGGGCGAGGGCCACGGAGTCGAACCCCTTCTTGACGTAGTCGCCTTGCGCGGCAAAGACAGCGTCCGCGTACTTACCGGTGAACGTCTCGAACGTCCGGTAGCTGCACCGGTCACCGGACAGGGGCGTGATCAGCTGGTCCCGCGTGCCGAGCAGCCCGGGGAACGTGTCGCCGGTGTCGTACCGCAGCAACCGCGGCGGGTCGACCACACGGATGTACTCGCGGCTGACCCAGGTTCCCTCGCTGCCGTCGGGCTTCGGCAGCGTGAGGTCGATCGGCGAGTCCTCGGCCAGTGTCGTGGAAACCGCCAGTGTGTAAGGATTCCATTGTGGATAGTTCGGGTAGTCGAGCAGCACCGACCACACGAACGAAGCGGGAGCGTCGATCTCCACGGTCACCGACTCGATCAGATGTGTCATGCCGGCATGTACTCCCCGCCGTTGACGTCCAGCGTCGCCCCGGTGACCTCGGAAGCCAAGCGCGACAACAGGAACAACACCGCGCCGGCGCAAGCCTCGTCGGTCGGGATCCGCCCGAGCGGGTTGCGGGAAGCGATCTCGTCGTACACGTCCTGCTCGCTGACCCCCCGCGCGTCGGCGGTCATCTTGAGGTAGAACCGCACCCCCGGCCCGTCCAGCCACCCCATCACGGCCTGGTTGCACCGGATGCCGTGCGAACCCAGCTCCAGAGCCAGGAACTGGGTCGCCGTGGCCATCGCCGCCTTGGCCACCGCGTACCCGGCCTCGCCGCGCATCGGCTTGCGGGTGGTCATGGTGCCGATGTTCACGATCGAGCCTCGTCCGGCGGCCTTCATGTGGGGCACGACTTCTCGGGTCACGTTCAAAGCCCCGAAAAGAACGATGTCCATCGAGCGGCGGATCGCCTTCTCCGGGGTGTCCAGCAGGTCGAAGAAGCCGGGGTGGCCGAACGCCGAGTTGACCAGGCCCGTGATGGTGCCGAAGCGGTCGACGGCGGTGGAGACCAGTGTGGCGACGTCCTCCGAGCGCCGTACATCGCACTGCACGCCGATGGCCTCGCCACCTGCGGCGAGGACGTCCTTCTCGACCTGCTTCATCACGTCGGCCGAGCGGGCGGCCATCACGACCTTCGCGCCTTCCGCGGCCGCGCGGAGAGCCAGTTTCGAACCCATGCCAGGGCCGACGCCGGTGATGATCACGACCTCGTCTTGCAGCATCACAGGTAGACCTCCGAGTAGAAGGCGAAGTCACGGTGCAGCTGGTCTTCGGACAGGCCGAAGTCCGTTGGCGTGTAGGAATGTGAGCCGTGCCGTTCGGTGCGGTTCTGGGTCAGGTAGGCCTCGAACGCCGCGTCGTCGGCCGGGCCGGCGGGCAGGCTCAGCTCGTCGAGGACCTGGCGGGCTACTTCCAGGGGCTTGCTCACGGTGTCGGCGAAACGGACGTCGACGAAGCGGTCGGGGCGGGCCGAACGGGCTGTCGCGAAGTCGTTCAGGGTCATGGCGAAGCGGCGGGACCAGTACTGTCCGATTCGGACCGGATCGATGTTCTCGCTGTACTGCGAGGACATCGCGCGCACCATCGAGGCGTAGGACGGGACGGCGTTGACCGGTGAGCGGTGGGTCATGATGATCTTGCAGCCGGGGAAGGTGTCGAAGACGGTGTCGACGGCGGTCAGGTGGTGTGGTGACTTGAGGACCCAGGGCAGTGAGCGGTCCGGGCTCTGCCATTGCAGGACTTGCAGCCACTCGCGCAGCTCGCGGTAGGCCGGGGACTGGTCGGCCGAGCGCAACCAGTCGCCGTAGGAAGGCACCCAGTAGAACGAGTCGTAGCTCATCGACACGAAGGTCCGGTCCAGCAGGAGGACGTCTTCTTCCGGGCCGTCCCACACGACCGTGTGCAGGTCGCCGAAGTCGGGGGAGAGCTGGGCGAACATCTGCATGCGTTCCTGGGCACGGCGTTTGCGGTCCGGGGCGTCCGGGCCCTCGCCGGGGAACGGGATCGGGTACGCGACTTCCCAGGACAGGGTGGAGGTGACCTGAGGAGACGCGGACAGCAGGCGGTGCAGCAGGGTGGATCCTGTGCGGGGGAGGCCGCAGATCTCGGCCGCCACGCGCACGTCGATGTCCAGGATCTCGGGATGTTCGCGTTGCAGTGCGCGAAGTCGCAGGCGGTCAGCCAAAAGCGCCGTGAAGCGATGCTTGGTGAGCTCGAAGCCCAGCGGGGACAGGGCGGCTTCGGTGTTGAGACTGCGCACGAGCACGTCGAGCGGCTCGCGGAACCAGTCGTCGCCGAAGTCGGTGAGTCCGGTCTTGGAACAGGCCTTGTCCAGCAGCTCCGAGACGTTCAGCTCGGTCGTCACCGTCATCGCATCTCCTCCAGGGGAACCACGCGGCACTTCGGGATCGGGTGAACGGATGCGCCCAGCCAGCGCAGCAACGCGGTGCCGGAGCTGTGGCCGCAGGTGTCGATCCAGTTGCCCACCCCGGGATCGGTCGCGGCCACCACGATCGTCAGCCGGCCATCCGCGTCCAGCGAAGCGGTGTGCTTGTTGACCGTGATCCGGCGGCGGTGGTCGAGCGACTCCATCCACCAGTTGTCGAGCTGGAAGTTCCAGTACGGGCAGTCCGGCACGTCGGTCTCGATCACCCACGCCTCACCGGGTCGCAACGACCAGTAGCCGTGCAGGTAGAAGATCTCCGGATCGCCGCCCGCGCGTTGGAACATCTCCTGGCCGAAGTCCGGGAGTTCGTTGGGATGAGCCATGAACGTCCGCGTCCAGTGCGCGAACGTGGCCGCGGTGCCGTGCACCGACAAGGCCGCCCGCCCCAACGCCTTGGCCAGGAACTCCGGGGTGAGGGCCGCAGGTTCGGCCGGGCCGTCGATCTGCTCGATGTGCCACGTGCCGGGTACTTCGGAAGTCCGGTCGAGATACGTCTGACGTACCACGAGACCGGTCGAGTCAGGGGCCAGCGGGAGCCAGTTCGTGCCCTGCTGGACCGCGCTCGCGATGATCTCCACCGAGCCGTCCGGGCCGATTGTGAGGTCGGCGCTGGACAGCTCACCGGTCGACGCCATCGTGCCGTCCTTGGCGTACCGGTTGGCTTTCGAGCCGATGCTGAAGTACGCGATGGTGCCGCGTGTCCCCGTGATGCGGTAGGTGCGGTCGCCGCGGATGTTCGCGGACAGGTAGACGTTGTCCGGGTTGTCCGCACCGATCTTCACCAGGTCGAGCTCGTGGAAGCGCGGGAAGTCGGGATCGGCGTTGTCCAGGCAGGAGTACAACATCTCGCGGGTCAGCCGGGCGAGGTAGCGGTAGCCCTCCGCACGATCGAGCGGGGTGTCCGGGCCGGAGGTGATCACCTCACCGGCCTTCTCCAACGCCTGGCAGAACTGCGACCACGCCTGATCCGGCACGGGGACCCTCCCGAATTTAGAACGTGTTCTAGCTGAACATACCCGATTCTGGACAACGTTCAACAGACGCCGAGCGAGCGCAGTCGCGCCACCACGGCGGAGGCGGCCTCTGCAGGGCTCAAGGCTGTGGTGTCGAGCCTGATCTCCGGGTTCTCCGGCGGTTCGTAGGGCGAGTCGATGCCGGTGAAGTTCGCCAGCTCGCCCCGCCTGGCCCTCGCGTACAAGCCCTTGGGATCACGTTGTTCAGCGACGGCCAGCGGTGTGTCGACGAAGACTTCGCAGAACTCGTTCTCGGCCACCAGCTCGCGTGCCAGTGCCCGTTCGGCGCGGAACGGCGAGATGAACGAGACCAGCACGATCAAACCCGCGTCGACCATCAGCGCGGCGACCTCGGCGATGCGGCGGATGTTCTCGACGCGGTCGGCGTCGGAGAATCCGAGGTCCCTGTTCAGGCCGTGCCGCACGTTGTCGCCGTCCAGCAGGAACGTGTGCCTGCCTGCCGAGTGCAGTGCCTTCTCGACCAGGTCGGCGATCGTGGACTTGCCCGCGCCGGACAACCCGGTCAGCCACACCACGCACGGCCGGTGCCCGTTCCGCGAGATCCGTGCCTGCTTGTCGACGGTCAGCGTCTGCCAGCGCAGGTTCGTCGACCGCAACGCGAAGTCGATCATGCCGGCGCCGACGGTGGCGTTCGTCAGCCGGTCGAGCACGACGAACGAGCCCAGGTCGCGGTTGGTGCGGTAGCTCTCGAACGGCACGGGTGCCTCGAAGTGCACGGTGTCGGTGCCGATCTCGTTGAGCTGCAACGCCTTCGTGGCGGTGAACCCGACGGTCCGCGCCCCGATCTTGGCCAGGTACTGCCGGCCGGGCATCAATGCGGCTTCGTTCAGCCAGACCAGATCAGCCTGGAACGCATCGGCCACGCCAGGCGGGTCATCAGCCGCTGCCAGCACATCGCCACGGCTCGCGTCCACGTCGTCGGCGAGCACCACGGTGACGGACGACCCCTTTGGCGCCTCGGCCAGATCGCCGTCCATCGTGACGATTCGATCCACAGTGGAGGATCGCTCGCCGACGCGAATCTCATCGCCCTGGCGCAAAGTGCCACGCAGCACACGTCCCGAGAAGCCGCGGAACGTCGCGTCCGGCCGGTTGACCCATTGCACGAGGAACCGCGACGGACCGTTCTCCTCGGTCTCGACGACCACTGACTCCAGCCACTGCAGCAAAGTAGGTCCGTCGTACCACGGCGTCAGCTCGCTGTGGCCGACCACGTTGACGCCCTCGGTCGCGGACATCGGTATGCAGGTGGTGTCGGCGAACTCGGCCTGAACCTTCTCGAACGCCTCCCGCGAGTACTCCAGCAGATCAAGCTTGTTCACCGCGACAGCCACATGCCGAATCCCCAGCAACGACACGATCCGCGCATGCCGCCGCGTCTGGCTGAGCACACCCTTGCGTGAATCCAGTAGAAGCACCGCGGCATCAGCCGTGGACGCGCCGGTGACCATGTTGCGCGTGTACTGCTCGTGCCCAGGAGTGTCCGCGACGATGAACCGCCGCGCCTCCGTGGCGAAGAACCGGTACGCCACATCGATCGTGATGCCCTGCTCGCGTTCGGCAGTCAGCCCGTCGACCAGCAGCGCGAAGTCCAACTCCCCACCGCGAGTTCCAACGCGGCGGGAATCAGCCTCCAACGCCGCCAAATGGTCCGCGTACAGCAGCTTCGACTCGTACAGCAGGCGTCCGATCAGCGTGCTCTTGCCGTCGTCCAC
>JAVXWK010000846.1:0-4116 GCA_032230575.1 Pseudonocardiales bacterium
TCGACTCCGGCGCCTACGACAAGCACGTCAGAACGATGCGCGCCCGCTACCGCCAACGCCGAGACGACCTCGTCGCCGCCATCGCCGACACGGGAACGCACGTGTCCGGCATCGCGGCCGGCCTGCACGCCCTGATCGACCTGCCCATCGGCACCGAGAAAGCCGTCCTGGAACGGGCCGCCGCCCGCAGGCTCGCGGTGCACGGCCTGGACGAGTTCCGCCACCCGGCCGTGCCGAGGTGCCGCGACGCCCTGGTCGTGGGCTTCGGCACGCCGTCACCGAGCGGCTTTCCCGGTGCGCTGGCGGCATTGCGCCGCATCCTTCCCTAGTCCTCCACGACAATCGCCGACGCCGGGCACACCGCCGCCGCGTGCCTCACGTCAGCCAGCCGCTCCGAAGGCGGCGAAGCGTCCAGCAGATCCACCAGTCCGTCGTCGTCCCGCTGGTCGAAGACGTCGTCGGCGGCCAGCACGCACTGCCCGGCGCCGATGCACTTCCCCTGGTCCACCACAATCTTCACGACTACCTCCAGCTGACCGGAAGCTCGGCGACGCCACCGGTGAGCGTGGCCCGCACCTCCAGTTCGTCCAGTTCCTTCGCCAGCCGCAGTCCCGGCATTCGCTTGGCCAGCGCCCCGAACACGACGCGCAGCTCGGTGCGGGCAAGGGACGCACCGATGCAGAAGTGGGCGCCGTGCCCGAACCCGAGGTGTGTCCTTTCCGGACGGTCCGGGTTGAACGACTCGGGGTCGGAGTACACCTCGGCGTCGCGGTTGGCCGAGTTGACCGACAGCACCACCGCGTCACCGCGCTGGATGGTCACACCGGAGATCTCGACGTCCTCGTGCGCGTACCGCAGCAACCCGAGATCGCCGGGCGCGCCAAGACGCATGATCTCCTCGACCACCGCGTCGACCCGGCCGTCCGGGTCGGCGACCAGTGCCTCCCACCGCGAGCGTTCGGTGAGCAGGAACAACGTGCCGAGCCCGATGCGGTTGACCGTCGTCTCGTGGCCCGCGAACAGCAGCCCGACGCACAGCCGCACCATCTGCTCGTAGTCGAACGACGGGTCCTCGCTCTGGGCGCGCACGAGGTCGGAGATCACGTCCTCGCCGAGGTCACCGCGCTTGGTCTCGACCAGCCCGACCATGTAGCGCATGAACTCCTCGCGCGCCTCATGAGCCTCGGAACCGATCGTCACGTTGGCCATCCGCTCGGACAGCCGCGCGAACAGCTCGTGGTCCGACTCCGGCACGCCGAGCAGCAGGCAGATCATCGCGACCGGCAACGGGTAGGCGAGCCCGGAGTGCAGGTCGACGATGTCGTCCTCGGACGTGGTCAACGAGTCCAGGTAACCCTCGACCAACCGTCCCATGTGGTCGGACAGCCTCCGCATCCGCTTGGCGGAGAACGCCGGCGTGAGCAGGCGCCGCATGCGGGCGTGGTCGGCCTCCTCGGTCTCGTACGTGCCGGTCGGACCGTCCTGGACGGCCGCGGTCGAGACGCGCGAGGCCTGCTCGGGGTTCGGGTGGGAGCGGCCGAACCGCTTGTCGCCCAGCAGGAGGCGGACCTCCTCGTAGGAGGTGACGAGCCAGGCGGGGTCACCGGCTGGGGTGGTGACCGGCGCGATCGGGGCCTCGCGGCGCAGCACCTCGTAGAGCGGGGCGAGGTCGAGGACGTTCGGCCTGGTCAGCGGCAGCTGTAGTCGTTCGGTGGCAGTGCTCATACGTCGACCGTAGCGATTAATGGCACTATCTGCCACTAAATGAACCCGGTGGGTGACATGGTTGAATCGGGCGATGACGGACGTTGCGACCGAAAAGCCTCGGCGGGGACGGCCGCCGGTGACGGACGAGCAACGTCAGCGGCAGCGGCTCGAGATCTCGCGCCACGCTGTCAGGCTCTTCGCCGAACAGGGAGTCGCGGCCACGTCCGGCGAGCAGATCGCCCAGGCAGCCGGGGTCTCGGAGCGCACGTTCTGGCGCTACTTCCCGCACAAGGAAGCCTGCGTGGAACCGTTGCTCACCAAGATGGTCAGCGCGTTCTGCGAGGTGCTGCGCGCGTGGCCGGCCGAGCTCGAACTGATCGACCACCTGCGCGCGGCCTACACCCCGCTGCTCGACGGAGCGTCCGACGAGGACATCGAGGCAGTGCTCGAAGTCGTGCGGCTGACGCAGAAGGAAACCGCGCTGCGAGCCGCGTACCTCACGTTGCGCGAGCGGGCGGAGCACACGCTGGCCGAGGTGCTCGCCGAGCGCACGGGTCTGCCGCAGGGCGCCATCGAGATCCGCGTGCAGGCCGCCGCCATGAGTGCGGTGCTCAAGGTGGCGACCGACGACGTCGCCCGGTCCACCGGCAAGGGCGTCACGCGCGACGTGCTCGAGCTGCACCGCGAGCAGATCGCCAACGCGCTGCGAGGACTGTCGCAGCTGCGGTAGTCACAGGCCGAAGGTCGATAGCGCCCACACGAACCCGACCACCAGCACGATCACCACGACAACACCGGCCGCGCCCGCCCACAGCATCCCCGAGCCGATCGACCGCCACGGTCCCGGCGAGGCGGCCTTGACCACCGCGCCGACCCCGATCGCGCCGATGGCGGTCCAGACGAACGTGTACGCGTACTCGCCACCCTGCCACCCGAGGGACTCCAGGGAGTCGTTCAGGTAGGCGGCGACGGTCAGCACGAGCAGGGCCGCCGTGGCGGTGAAGCCGACGAGCGCGGCACCCCGGGCGCGATCGAGTTCGGTCATGGTTTCGAGAGTGCTCGCGCGGCCGGTTCGCGGGCATCGGTACAACTACGCACGCATAGAAGTCGGCCATCATCTTTCTGGGGTATCCTGCGGGCGTGGGAAGGTCTTCGCGTGCCGATGCGGCACTGCACCGCGAGCAGATCGTGACGGCCACCGCGCAGCTGTTGCGGGAGCGCGGAAGTGCCGGGATCTCCGTGCAGGACGTCATGGGCGCCGCCGGGCTGAGCCACGGCGGGTTCTACAAGCACTTCGCGTCGAAGGACGAGCTGCTCGGCATCGCGACCGAGGCCGCGTTCCAGACGGCGCTGGCGCAGATCGCCGACCTCACCGACCGCGAGGACGCCTGGGAGGCGTTCGTCGGCCAGTACCTGTCCGTCGAGCACCGCGACTCTCCGGGCACGGGTTGCGCGAACACCGCTCTGGCAACGGAATCGGCTCGCGCCGGTGACGACGCGCCCTTGCGGGCGGCGTACGCGGCCGGGTTGAAGCGGATGATCGAGTTCCTGGTCGCGCTCAAAGGCCTGCCGGACGACCAGGAAGTGGCTCGCCGCCGGGCCGTGGTCGATCTCGCCACGCTGGTCGGCGCCCTCACGATGGCTCGTGCCACCGGGAGGACGCCGTTGTCGCGGGAAATTCTGGACACCGTGCGCGACGAGCTCGTGTCCCGCCGCTAGCTCGCGAGCCCAGCCTTGACGGTGCGGGTGAGGTCGTCCGCGAGGATCTCGGGCAGCCCCGCGGCGAACCCGTCGAGCGCGATCTTGGCGACCAGTTCCGGATCGGTCTTGTTCTCCTGCGGCACGTACGTGGCCATGTCGGTGTCCATGTACCCGACGTGCAGGGCGCTGACCTGGATGTTCTTCTCGGCCAGCTCGCCGCGCGTGGCGTTGGTCAACGCCCACGCCGCCGCCTTGGCCGCCGCGTAGGCGCCGTACTGGGGCAGGTGCGCCCAGGCCAGCACCGACAGCACGTTCAGGATCCCGCCACCACCGTTGCCCGCGATGACAGGGGCGAACGCGCGCGTCGTGGCCAGCGTCCCGAAGTAGTGCGTGTCCATTTCGAGCTTGATGTCGCCGAGGTCGCCGGCGGTCAGCCGCGCGTGCGTGGCGACGCCGGCGTTGTTGATGAGCAGCGTCGCGTCTGCTGCGGTTCTGGCGGCTTCTTCGATCGACTCCGGCTTGGTGACGTCCAGGTAGAGCGGGGTGACGCCGGGGAGGTCGATGGTCTCGGGGCGGCGGGCGGTCGCGTAGACCTTGGCGCCGCGTTCGATGAGCTGAGCAGCGAGGACGCGGCCGAGGCCGCGGTTGGCGCCGGTGACCACGGCGATGGCGTTGGTGAGTTCCACTCATTTAGATTACAGCCATCAT
>JAVXWK010000847.1:0-6125 GCA_032230575.1 Pseudonocardiales bacterium
GTCGTGCGTCAGGGGTTGAAGGGCATGCTCGTCGCCGACGATCTCGAGGTCGTCGGTGACGCCGGGTCGGGCCAGGAGGCGATCGCCCAAGCCGCCCTGTTGAAGCCGGACGTCGTGCTGATGGACCTGCGGATGCCCGAAATGGACGGTGTGGCGGCGACCGCGAAGATCGTCGGAACCGGGCCGCGCGTGCTCGTGCTCACGACGTACGAGACCGATTCGGACATTCTTCGCGCGGTGGAGGCCGGGGCATCCGGGTACCTGCTGAAGGACTCGACCACCGAGGACCTGATCGCGGCGATCCGGGCGGCGTCTCGCGGGGAGACCGTGCTGGCGCCGTCGATGGTCGCGAAGGTCGTCGGGCAGGTGCGCACTCCACCGCTGTCCGCGCGGGAGGCCGAGGTGTTGCGGCTGGTCGCGAAGGGGATGTCGAACGTCGAGATCGGACGGACGCTGTTCATTTCGGAGGCGACCGTGAAGACTCACCTGCTGCGGGTGTTCAACAAGCTCGGGGTGTCGGACCGCACCGCGGCGGTGACGACGGCGATGGATCGCGGCATGTTGCAGTGACCCACGACACCCGGCTGTCACCTGGCGGCTACCCGCCTGCAACACTGTGAACTCCGGCAACGGCGCCGGTCAGGTCCTCTTCAAGTCCGATCGCCCCGGAGGCGTGACCACATGACCCAGACCGCCGATCCGACCTCGTTGGTGCTTCCCGCCGAGCTCAAGCCGTCCGACGGCCGCTTCGGTTGCGGACCGTCCAAGGTGCGCCCCGAGGCCCTCGCGGCCCTCGCGTCCGAGGGTGCCGCGCTGCTCGGCACGTCGCACCGGCAGAAGCCCGTCAAGAACCTCGTCGGCCGCGTCCGCTCCGGACTGCGCGAGCTGTTCCAGCTCCCCGACGGCTACGAGGTCGTGCTCGGCAACGGCGGCACCACGGCGTTCTGGGACGCGGCCTCCTTCGGCCTGGTCCGCGAGACCGCTCAGCACTTCACCAACGGTGAGTTCTCCTCGAAGTTCGCGAAGGTCACGCAGACCGCGCCGTTCCTGAAGGACTCGCTGGTCACCAAGGCCGAGCCGGGCACCGCGCCCGAGCTCTTCTACGCCGAGGGCGCCGACCTGGTCGGCTGGGCGCAGAACGAGACCTCGACCGGTGTGGCCATGCCCGTCACCCGCATCGAGGGTTCCGGTGACGCGCTGATCGCGATCGACGCCACGTCCGGCGCCGGTGGTCTGCCGGTGCGCGCCGAGGACTTCGACGTCTACTACTTCGCGCCGCAGAAGTCGTTCGCCTCGGACGGCGGCCTGTGGCTCGCGCTGATGTCGCCCGCCGCACTCGCCCGCGTCGAGGAGCTCAAGGACCGCTGGGTGCCGGAGTTCCTGTCGCTGCCGACCGCGCTCGACAACTCCACCAAGGACCAGACGTACAACACGCCGTCGGTCGCCACGCTCTTCCTGCTGGCGCACCAGATCGACTGGATCAACGGCAACGGCGGCCTCGACTGGTCCGTCGCGCGCACCAAGGACTCGTCGGACCGCCTGTACTCGTGGGCCGAGAAGACCGCCTACACCACGCCGTACGTGGAGAAGGCCGCTGACCGCTCGCAGGTCGTCGGCACGATCAACTTCACCGACGACGTGGACGCCGCTGTCGTGGCGAAGGTGTTGCGTGCCAACGGCATCGTCGACGTCGAGCCGTACCGCAAGCTCGGCAAGAACCAGCTGCGCGTCGCGATGTTCCCGGCCATCGAGCCCACCGACGTCACCACCCTCACCCAAGCCATCGACTGGGTAGTCGGCCAGCTCTGATCACATGATGAACGGCGCTTTTGTCCACCTCAGGTGCACGAAAGCGCCGTTCATCGTTTTCAGCCGGGGGTGCACCTGTGGTGGATCGGTGCGCCCCCTCTCTCAGGCAAGCGCCTCCGTGGGCGACTGACGCGCCGCCCGCACCGCCGGGTAAACGCCGGCGATGGCGCCGATGAGGATGGCCGAGCCCACGCCCCCGAGCAGGGCCGGCCACGGCAGTGCCGCGGGCCACTGCTGGCTGATCGAATACCCGGCCGTGACCGCGATTCCGACGATCACGCCGACCAGCCCGCCGAGACCGGACAGCAACACCGACTCGGTGAGGAACTGCCAGCGGATCTGCCGCCGGGTCGCCCCGAGCGCCCGCCGCAGACCGATCTCCCTGCGCCGTTCCAGCACCGAGATCACCATCGTGTTCGCCACGCCGACGCCTCCCACCAACAACGCGACCCCGCCCAATCCCAGGAACAGCGCGTTGTAGGAGCTCTCCGCCAACTGCTGGGCCTCCAGCGCCTCGGACGGCCGGGACACCTTGACCTCGTTGGCCTTCTGCGGGTTCAGCGTCGGGCCGAGCAGATTGCGGACGTTCTCGACATCGGCCTCGGTCGTCCGCACGTAGACGGTGTTGGCGTTGCCCTCGAACCCGAACGCCTCCTTCGCCGCCTCCCAGCCGATCAGCGCGGACCTGTCGATCTCCGGCGACAGCGGCAACGGCCCGAGAATGCCGACCACGGTGAACCACTGGCCGTCGATCCACAGCTGCACACCCGGTTTGTCGACGCCCAGCCGGGACGCGGCGGTGCCCCCGAGCACCACCGACTTCTCGCCCGGCGACAACCACCGACCCTCGCGCACCTCCGCGTTCAGCACCTTCAACAGGTCCTTCTCCGCTGCCTGCACCTGCAGCCCGAGCGTGTCGCTCGACGGCACAAGGTCGTTCTTGCGCACGTTCGCGGAGATCTTGCCGGTGGCGCTCGCGGCCGACACCGCGCCGATCCGCTTGGCCATCGGGACCGCGGTCTCCGGCAGCTTCGCGTCCTGGCCGAAGAAGTCCTGACCGGGTGCCGCGGTGAGCAGGTTGGTGCCCAGCTTGGACATCTTCTCCTTCAACGCGGCGGCGCTGGAGGCGGGAATCCCGACGACGGCGACGACGGCGGCGATGCCGATCGCGATGCCCAGTGCGGACAGGACGGCGCGGATCGGGCGGGTCCGCATGCCGAAGAAACCGAGGCGCAACAGGTCCATCAAACGATCACCCCGTCGCGGACCTCGACGCGTCGTGGCGCCCACGCCGCGATGTCGCGGTCGTGCGTGATCAGCACGACCGTCGTGCCGTCGGAGTTGAGGCTCTCCAACAACTCCAGCACGCCCGCGCCGTTCTGCGTGTCGAGATTTCCGGTCGGCTCGTCCGCCAGCAGAATCCCCGGCGTGTTCACCACGGCCCGCGCGATCGCGACGCGCTGACGTTCACCACCGGACAACTCGTGCGGCTTGTGCAGCGCACGATGCAGCAGCCCGACCCTGTCCAAAGCGGACATCGCGAGAGCACGCCGTTTCGAGCGCGGCACCCCGGCGTAGACGAGCCCGGACGCCACGTTCTCGATCGCGGACAGCCCTTCTGTGAGGAAGAACTGCTGGAACACGAACCCGATCGTGCGCGCCCGCAGTGCCGACAAAGCGTTGTCGGACAAGGTGGAGATGTCGTTGCCGTCGATCTCGACCGTGCCGGTGGTCGGCTTGTCGAGGGTGCCCATCAGGTGCAGCAGCGTCGACTTCCCCGATCCGGACGGCCCGACGATCGCGAGCATCTCGCCGCCCCCGACGGTCAGGGAGACGTCGCGCAACGCCTGCACGCCACCGGGATACGTGCGGCTCGCGTGGTCGACGGTGATCACTCGGTGGTCACCACCTTCATGCCCTCGCGCAGGCCTTCGCCCTTCACCTCGACCTGTCCCTTGGCGAAGATGCCGACGGTGACCGGAATCGTCCTGCCGTCCTCGGTGACCACGCCGTAGCCGCCTTCCTTCAACGCGAGCAGCGCGCCGACCGGGACCGCGAGCACGTTCTCCTTCTTGCTGACCGTGAAGAGGGCGTTGACGCTGCCGGTGTCGACGCCCTCGACGGCCTTGGGGTCGTCGACGGAGATCGTCAGCACGATCTTCGGCTTCTGGCCCTGGTTCGAGTCGCCCGCGGTGCGGGTGATGCCGGTGATGGTGCCCGTGGTGGGCTTACCGCCGGTGATCGACAGCTCGACCTTCTCGCCCTGCTTCGCGAGGCGTTGCTTGGACTGCTCCAGCTCGACGGTCACCGCTCGTTCGGTGCCGGTGACCTTCATCAGGTCGCCGCCGGCGGGTGCGCCGAGCTGGGCGGCGATCGACGACACGCGGATCGCGCCGGGCTGGATGATCACGTCACCCTGACCGAGCTTTCCGTTCTGCTCCAGGCCGTTCGCCTTCTGCCACTTCTTCAACGCGGAGGCCGTGTAGGAGGTGAACTTCTCGTCGGGGGTGCCGAAGTCCTTGTACCCCAGGGCGGCGAGGTTCTCCTCGACTTCTTTGACGTCAGGGCCGTTCGACATGCCCGCTTCCAGGTCGCGGTAGAGCGGCATCTGGCCGTAGAACAGCGGCACAGGCTTGGCATCCGCCCAGAACACCGGTTTGCCCTGCTCGATGACGTCACCCTGTTTCGGCAGCCCGGTGATGGTGCCACTTTTCCGCGACGCCAGGCCTCGTTCCGCGCCGAAGCCGAGCTGGCCGGTCACCGACTGCTGGTCGGCCAGGTTCGTCTTCTTCACCGGCGCCGTCTTCGCCGGGTCGTTCTGCAACGGCGCGGCGTTGGCCTGGTTCGACGCGATTCTCGTGAGCACCACGACCCCACCGGTGCCGAGCACCACCGCGGCGACGAGAGCGGCGATGAGGATCTTCCTGTTCACCCGGCGTTTCATCCGGCACTCCGAGCCACGCCGAAGCCCTCCATGCCGCAGTCCTTCATGTCCTGCTTGACCTTGTCGTCCTCCATGTCCGGCAGCTCGATCGACTCGGCCATGCCGCCGCCCTCGAACTTCGGGTCGGGCCAGTTGTAACCCTTGTCCCGCATGCACTTCGCCTGCTGGCGGATCTTGTCCTGTTCCTCTGGCGACGGCGGCTTGAACTCGCCACCGTTCTCCATGTACTGCTTGCAGGCCTCGTGCGCGGCGTTCATCTTCTCCATGTCGGGAGCGGCGTTGTCGCCGTCGCCCGGCGCTGCCTCGAACACGAGGCCGCCGTCGCCGGTCTCCTTCGGATCCGGCATGTTGACGCCGTGCTCCCGCATGCACTGGGCGAGCTTGATCGGGTCGCCCTTCTTGTCCTTGCCGGCGTCGTTCGGCTGCTCTTTGGACCCGCAGGCGGTGAGCGCCATGAGCAGGGCCAGCAGCACTGCGATGGTGGATTTCACGGGGACAGGTCTACGGAGGTCGTCATTCGACGGCGTTAAGCGAAAGCCTTTATCCGGCGCTTATCCGCGGCTCGCGGAAAATAGGTGTCATGCGTGTGCTGGTGGTCGAGGACGAACAGCTGCTCGCGGACACGATCGCCGAGGGACTGCGCAGGTACTCGATGGCGGTCGACGTCTGCTACGACGGCGAAGCGGCGTTGGAGCGGGTAGGGGTGCACGCGTACGACGTCGTGGTGCTCGACAGGGACTTGCCGCTCGTCCACGGTGACGACGTGTGCAAGGCGGTGCACGCGACCGGTGGCGAGGCACGGGTGCTGATGCTGACGGCGGCGGCCGAAGTGGACGATCGGGTGGCCGGGCTCGGGCTCGGTGCCGACGACTACCTGACCAAGCCGTTCGCGTTCGCCGAACTGGTGGCGCGGGTGCAGGCGCTGGGCCGCCGGGCTCGTCCTGCCTTGCCACCGGTGCTCGAACGGGCAGGGGTGACGCTGGACCTGCCGCGGCACCAGGCGACGCGGGACGGGAAGTTCCTGCCGCTCTCGCCCAAGGAGTTCGCCGTGCTGGAAGTGCTGATGCGGGCGGAGGGCAACGTGGTGAGCGCCGAGGAGCTGCTGGAGAAGGCCTGGGACGAGCACGCGGACCCGTTCACCAACGCCGTGCGGGTGGCGGTGATGACGCTGCGCCGCAAGCTGGGCACGCCGCAGGTCATCGAGACCGTGCCCGGTGCCGGCTACCGGTTCGGCTCGTGAAGCTGCGGACCAGGCTGACGGCCTGGTACGCCGGGGTGTTCCTGATCGCCGGGATCGCGCTGATCGGGCTCAACTACTGGCTGCTCGCGGCGTGGCTGCCCACGGACGACTGGGTTGCGGTGGCCGAGTCCC
>JAVXWK010000875.1:0-4560 GCA_032230575.1 Pseudonocardiales bacterium
ATGGACGACCTGGAGCGCCAGCTCAAGGACGCAGCCGACGCGCGCTACCGGCTGATCGCGACCGACGGCGTGTTCTCGATGGACGGCTACCTCGCGCCGCTGGACGAGATCTGCGACCTGGCCGAGCGGTACAACGCGCTGGTCATGGTCGACGACTCGCACGCCGTCGGCTTCACCGGACCGACCGGTCGCGGCACCCCGGAGCTCTTCGGCGTGCAGGACCGGGTCGACATCGTGACCGGCACGCTCGGCAAGGCGCTCGGTGGCGCGTCCGGCGGCTACACCTCCGGCCGCGCGGAGATCGTCGAACTGCTGCGCCAGCGCTCGCGGCCGTACCTGTTCTCGAACTCGCTCGCCCCGTCGATCACCGCCGCCGCGATCGCCACGCTGGACATGCTCTCCAGCTCGTCCGAGCTGCTCACCCAGCTCCGGGAGAACACCGAGCTGTTCCGCCGCCGCATGACCGAGGAGGGCTTCGACCTGCTCCCCGGCGAGCACCCGATCATCCCGGTGATGATCGGCGACGCGGCCGAGGCGGCACGGCTGGCCGACCTGCTGCTGGAGCAGGGCATCTACGTGATCGGCTTCTCGTACCCGGTGGTGCCGCACGGCAAGGCGCGCATCCGCACGCAGATGTCGGCCGCACACACCACGGAGGACGTGAACCGGGCGGTCGACGCGTTCGTCGCCGCACGCGCCAAGATGTGACCCCAGTCACACAGCAGTAAGAATCCGAGCGGTCGGCGCACTACCTCGTGAAGAGGGAGGGGGCGATCGTGGACTTCTCGGCTGTCTACCGCGAGTTCTACCCGCGCGTGCTCGCCTATGCCGCGAGCCACGCGGGTGCGCAACGAGCGGAAGACATCACCAGCGAGACCTTCACGATCGCCTGGCGCAAGCTCGACCAGATGCCGTCGAACGCCCTGCCGTGGCTGCTCGGCATCGCCCGCAACCTGGTGCGCGCCGCCCGCAGGCAGGTGTGGCACGACGAGCTCGAAGACGTGCCCATCACCGACGACTTCGTGCGGGTGGTGGAGTTGCGGGCGGCGCTGTCGAGCCTGTCCGAGACCGACCAGGAAGTGCTCACGCTGGTCGCGTGGCACGGGCTGGCGGCCGCTGAGGCCGCACAGGTGCTCGGGTGCACCGCGGCGACGTTCCTCGTGCGGCTGCACCGCGCTCGACGGCGGTTGCGCTTCGCTCTCTCGATGCAGAACTTCGACCGTGCGAGGGAGTCATGGAAGACCTCTTGAAGGAACTGGCTCAGGCCAAGCCGCCGCCTCCTCCGGTCGACCGGGAGCGGATGGAGAGCGACCTGGCACGGATCGTCGCGATGCCGCGGACGGAGACCAGGCGATCGTTCAAGCGGTTCGCTCCCGTGCTGGTGGCGGCCGCGGTGATCGCACTCGTGGTGGTTCTGCTGCCGAAGCCGGCCCAGCAGGTGCAACCCGCCGCGTCCGCACCCTGGTGGCACGCGTTGACGCAGGAGTGGTCGCTGATGCTCGTCGGCGACTCGGCGAACCCGTACGTCGTGCGCCTCGACTCGAAGACGGACCGGTGGCAGTCCAGGAACAGCCAGGTCACGGTCCTGCAGAAGGACGGGGAGGTGCGGCCCTTCTCGCGGGACGACGACTCCAGGTGGGAGGGGGCGAGCAAGCCGGCGACGGTGCCTCAGGCCTTCGGCAGCCATGCGGTGCGCATCGGGCCGATGACGCCGGCGGTGCGGCAGGAATACGTCTCCGGGTTCCAGATGTCGGTGCACAGCTGGGTGCGTCTCGACTCGCTCGACGCACTGCCCACCGACCCGGTCGAGCTGAAGAGGACGCTCGAAACCCTCACCAGCGAGAAGACTCCCTACCGGATCGCGGAGCTCGCGATGGGCGTGATGATCTCGAACGTCCGCGCCGACCAGCGGCAGGCGGCGTTCGAGCTGCTCAGGACGCTCGAGGGAGCACGGTTCATCGACGACGTGAAGCTGCGCACCGGACAGTCCGGCATCGGGGTGGCGATCGCGTCGCCTGCGACGTTCCAGTTCGACGGCGTCGAGACCCAGCTGGTGATCAATCCCGAGACCGGTATGCCGATCGTCAAGCGGGACGTCCTTACCACGGCGCAGCACGGTCTGCCCGCGAACCAGCCCATCTCGGAGGAGGAGTACCTCCTGCTGGAGCAGACGAGCATCGACCCGATCGTGCCTCAGGACGTCACCGTGAACGGGAAAGTGGAATCCCCCATCATTGAGCGGTGATCCGCGAGCGCTGTCGCAGCATCGTCAACGTGCACACCCTGATCGACCGTTCTACTGCTGAATACTGAACGGCATGACGCTCTTCGCGCACGTCGTGACGCTTGAACCGGTTCCGCGCCGCTGGTTCGACCAGGGTGTGTCGATGCTGCACGAGACCGCGGAAAGCCTGCGGCCCGAGGGCGACGGGCTCGTCACCGAGGACGGCCGCACGGTGTCGACCGTGCGGCTCATCGAGGGACGGCACGCTCACCCCGGCGCGCGGTACGTCCTGGCCGATGGTTCCGGGAACGCGGTGGTCACCGCGTGGAATCCCAGGACCGAGACTGCCGGTCAGGTCGAGATCGACGATGACGAGATGTACACCGCCTGCGAAGGGGCGCTGCGGCCTAACCGGCTGAACGCCGCCGGAGTGATGGTGATCAAGCAGTACAAGCGCCTGTCCGGCCTCTCCTGGAGCGGCGCGGCGGAACTGGACCGGTGGTGGGCGGGCGGCCGCGGCGCCGCACCGATCACGGCGAGCGCCAAGCACATGTTCGGGGTCGCACGTGCGACGATCTCGCAGCGGCCGACCGCCGAGGGTCGGTGGGAGGTCGAGGTGGCGGTCAAGCTGCGTGGGCGCTCCGTCTTCTGGCCCTTCGTGGCGCTGGCGATGTTGTTCGCCAGGGGCAAGGTGCAGGGGTCGATCAACGAGGCGGTCGAGACCTTCGCGGCGAAGTGGAACGCGGACATTCCTCCGTTGCTGCGGAAGAGCTCCGACGAACTGCGCGCCATGCTGATCGACGCAATCGTGGACGAGTCCTCCTCCAGGAAAGCCGGCTAAGGGCCTCGGGTCCATCATGGTCAAGTGATCGACCCACGACGGCTGCGCGTGCTGCGCGCGTTGGCTGACCACGGCACCGTGACGGCCGCTGCTGCCGCACTGCACCTCACGCCGTCAGCGGTGTCGCAGCAGCTCGCCGCACTCGAGTCGGAGGCCGGGCATCCGTTGCTGCTGCGCAAGGGCCGCCGGGTCTCGCTGACTCCCGCCGGTGAGCTGCTCGTCGCGCACGCCCATGTCGTCGCGGCGGAACTGGAACGCGCACAGGCCACTTTGGACGCTCTGGCCTCCGGTTCGTCCGGCCGGGTCGCGGTCGCCGCCTTCGCGTCGGCGATCACGCAGGTCGTCGCACCTGCTCTCAAGGCGTTGCGGGAACGGTCGATCGAGCTGTCGGTGCGGGACGCCGAGGGGCACGAGAGCGTGCGGCTGCTGCTGGACGGCGAGATCGACGTGGCGATCACCGAGGAACACCGGGCCACGGACCGCCTCACGCGCTTTCCGCTCTACACCGAGCCTTTCGACGTCGTGCTGCCGCCGGGGCACGCGCTGACCGGACCCGTTGAGCTGTCGGCACTGGCGGACGAGGACTGGGTCGTGACGCTGCCCGGGAACCCGCTGCGGGACGTCGTGGAGATGGCGTGTGCGCAGGCAGGATTCACACCACGGATCCGGCACACGTCTGACGACTTCCGCGCGATCCAGGCGTTGGTCGCAGCCGGAGCCGGGGTGGCATTGGCGCCTCGCAACGCCGTTCGTGGAGTACCTGTGGCCGGAGTCGCGCCACTAAGACGCGTCGTTGCGGCCGTACGGCGTGGGACGGAAGACCACCCGTTGGTCCAGGTCGTGCTCGAAGAATTGAACCGCCTCCAATAACTACTTCCTTCAGGGAAATTCGGGCGGAAACGATGGAGCGAAGGGGATCCGTACTTCTAGCTTCATCGCCATGCCACGACG
Source organism: Pseudonocardiales bacterium (assembly GCA_032230575.1). Taxonomy (GTDB): domain Bacteria; phylum Actinomycetota; class Actinomycetes; order Mycobacteriales; family Pseudonocardiaceae; genus Lentzea. Next base: position 4,017 of record JAVXWK010000875.1, read on the forward strand.
AATCTCCAGCGTGGTGGGACGGGAGTCCGGCGAGGGCGTCCGGCGCGCCATCGAGCAGACCCGCCTGACCCACCGCGCACTCGCTGAAGCACTGGACTGGGACCCCGCCAAGCTCTCCGACCTCGTGCGGGGCAAGGGCGGGGTCAATGAGAGCGACCTCAAGCAGCTGCTCGGGTACTGCCGCGTCAAACCTGACGAGGTCCGCCGGTTGCTGACGCTGTTCCACGAGTCGCGCGAGAACGGTTATCTCCAGATCCCGGCTCAGATGCAGAGCCTGATCACCCAGGAACGCCTTTCCAGCGGCATCACGGCGTGGTCGATGAACCTGATCCCTGGCCGACTCCAGACTGCTGGCTACATGCGAGCCCTCGCAGCAGCGGCAGCCCCCTCCAAGTCGATCAACTACGAAGAGGTCATCGCCGCAAAGCTGGCTCGCCGCGATCTCTTCCACTGGTGCCGCGAGTACGTCTTCTACATCCACGAACAGGCCTTGCACCTCCCGGTGGGAGGCCCGGACGTCATGAAGGACCAGCTTCTCCACGTA
>JAVXWK010000883.1:0-4754 GCA_032230575.1 Pseudonocardiales bacterium
GTGCGTGGTGCTGATCGGCAGGCCGCTGCGGCGCGCGATGGTGCTCAGGGTCTGGCGGCGGTGGCGGGAGTCGAACGTGCCGAGCAGCGACAGCAGCTTGGAGGACACGGTGGCGGCCATCCCGGAATTCTGCACGCCGTCCTTAGGATCGGCCCGTGACGTACCTGGGTGAGGGCTGGGACAGCACGGCCGAACTGGTCGGCGGCCGGTGGGTGGAACGACGGCCGCGCCGCCCGGGGATCGTGCCGCAGCTCGTGCGCGAGTCGGCGGTGATGCCCTGGCTCGCACCCCTGCTGCCGCTGCCCGTCCCGGTGCCTGTCGTGATCTCCGACGACCCGTTGGTGGTCCGCCACGAACTGGTGCCCGGCGCCGAGCTGGCGTTCCTCAACGCCACCCAGGGCCGCCAGCTGGGGGAGTTCCTGCTGTCGCTGCACGCGGTTCCGGTCGCGGAGGCTGCCGAACGAGGCGTCGGGCCGATGACGTTGCCCGTCGATCGTTTCCGGAACGAGGTACAGGTCGGCGGCGGCGAGGAGCTGCTGGCCAGGATCGGCGGACTGCCCGCGGACACGCTCGTGCACGGCGACCTCGGCCCCGAGCACGTGCTCGGCCGCGACGGCGTGCTGACCGGCGTGATCGACTTCGGCGACCTGCACATCGGGGACGCGGCGATCGACCTCGCGTGGGCACTGCACTCCACCCCGCCGGAGTTCGCGGACGCACTCGTTGCGGCATATGGGGTAACGGACGAGCTGCGGCAGCGCGCGTTGATCTGGCATCAGCTCGGGCCGTGGCACGAAGTCCTGTACGGCAACGACATCGGCGATCCGCGGGTGGCGGCCGCGGGGCTCGAGGGCGTGCGTGACCGGCTCGCGATCGGGGTACCCCAGGGGCCCACCGACTGAAGGAGTTGTCGAAGATGCCCTGGGTCCGACGGCACCGCCGCAGCGCTCCGTACAGCTGGTTCCGCACCACGACGGTCCGCAGCCACTACCGCAGGCCCGCCGGTGGGGTGTGGATCCCGATCCTGGTCGCGATCGCTGTGATCGTGCTGCTGATCGCCCTGTTCTAGCGGGGGTAAGGTCGAGGGCATGGGACAGTTGGGTGAGTTGTTCCCGGGACGCAAGCTCCGCAGCGAGGCGACGGACTCCGGCACCGGTGAGGACTTCGAGGAGACCGGTCCGCTCGACCTCACGGCGGGAGCGGTGCGTTTGAGGCCGCGGCCCAAGCCCGCGGCTCCTGAGCCTGGCAGCACTGACAGCGCTGACAGCGCTGACTGATCACGGGTACTACGCTTGGCCGGTGCTGGCCGCCCTGCTGTTCGTCCTCCCCGCGTCGATCTTCGTCTACGGGATGGTGCGTGACCGCCGCAGGCTGAGCAACGCGATCTGGCTCGGCATCACGCTGGTGATGCTGCTGCTCCTGCTCGCCGAGGCCGGGCGGGACAACCCCGTGCTGAGCCTGCCGCTGATCCTCGCGTTCATGCTCGCCGTGCTCGGTCTTTTGCTGCTGCCCCTGGCGTTGCTGGCGAACGGCCTGGTCATGGTCCGCCGCGAGGGCCGGTCGCTCGGCAACCTGCTGTCGTTGCTCGCCGGTCTCGCGCTGATCGGCGAGATGATCTACTTCGGCTGGGGCATCGGCCAGCCCAACGACTGGATCCGCGGCAGCGCGATCGGGTTGTTCCTGGTGTCCGCGTACGTCGCGTTCCTGTTCGTGAGCCTGCTGCTGTACTCGGTGGTCTACGGCCGGACCGGGCGCCGCAGTGGGTTCGACGGCATCGTGGTGCTCGGCGCGGGTCTGGTCGGGTCACGGGTGCCGCCGCTGCTGGCGTCCCGGCTCGACCGCGCGCTGCGGCTGTACCGGCGCGACAGCGAGGCCGGCCGGTCGCCGATCATCGTGGTGTCCGGCGGGCAGGGGGCCGACGAGGAGGTCTCCGAGGCGTTCGCGATGCGCCAGTACCTGCTCGGACGCGGCGTGCCCGACGACGACGTGGTGCTGGAGGACCAGGCGACCACGACCGAGGAGAACCTCCGCTACAGCAAGGAGTTGCTGGCCGGACGGGGGCACACCGGCCGCGTTGTCGCGGTCACGAACAACTACCACGTGTTCCGCACGGCCGTGCTGTCGCGCAAGCAGGGGTTGCGGCTGCAGGTGATCGGCGCGCCTACGGCCTGGTACTTCGTGCCGAGCGCGTTCCTGCGGGAGTTCGTGGCCCTGCTGGTGCGCAACCCCGTCGTGCACACGCTGGCGTGCGCGTTGCTGATGGCGGGCGGGCTCGCACTGACCCAGATCAGCTAGTGGCGTGACCCAGATCAGCCGAGAACCCGCCCGCCGGCAGCGTCACCTCACGGTGATGTTGGAGTTGCCACTGCTCTGGTATCCCTCGGTCGCGAGGATCATGTAGTAGCTGAAGTTGCCGAGCCGCATGCCGGCACGGCTCCACGCGTCGAAGTGGTTGCCGGTGGTGATGGATCCGCCCGTCCGCTTCTGCTGCCGGACGCTCCAGAACTGCGGGAACGTCCGGACACCTTCGACGGAGGGCGCGTTGTAGCGCATCGTCTGATAGATGTCGTACGTGCCACCGTCGCTGGTCACCGTGCCCTTGTACGAACCCGTGGGCCGGTAGGTGCCCCAGTTGTCGACGATGTAGTACTCGACGAGCGGGTTCGACGTCCACCCGTAGAGGGTCAGGTACGCGTTGCCGGACGGGTTGAAGCTGCCCGAGTAGTTCACGGTCCGTCGTGAACCGTTGCTCCAGCCCTTGCCGCCGACGAAGTTGCCGACGTTGCTCCACGACGTGCTGTAGTTGCCGCCGGAGCCGAAGTCCATGCAGACCCTGCCGCCACCGTCAGTCCAGAACGAGTAGTAGTAGCCGCCGTTGTTGCCCGTCTGGCTCGAGCACGTGGCGGCGGTGACCACGTCAGCTCCGGCGGTGCCGGGAAGCAGCGCGGCGACCAGCGCGGTACAGGTACCGGAAATGAGCAGTGCGATGCGGCCGCGAACGCGGCTCGGCGGTCGAACATTTGTTTTGGTCATGTGCTGTGGCTCCGAAGGTCGGTCAAAAGGTTTCGATAAGTTTTCGAAACTCTCCGGCGATCCGGTTCTGTCGAATTCGGATTGTCGAAATCGTCGAATGCGCAGGCGGTCAGCGGCGCAGCGTCAACAGGCCCGGCCGGTAGGGCAGGAGGCCGTAGTCGCCGCCGGAGTTGGGGTCACGACCCTGGTAGAGCAACTGCAGGTTGCAGGGATCGATGGTCTTGGTCTGGTCGGGGTTGCTGCGGATCAGGTCGCCGTGGCTGATGTCGTTGGTCCAGGTGGCACCGCTGTTGGCCTTGCCGGCGAACGGGTTGCTCTCGGTGGCGGCCTGCGGGGTCCACGAGCCGTTCAGGCTGCTGGACGTGAACGAGCGGAAGAAGCGTCCGTTGCGCCCCATCGCCTCGACGAGCATCAGGTACTGGTTCTGGCCCTGGACTTTGTAGACCTCGACGCCTTCGAACAGGTTGGCCTGCGTGTCGCTCATGATCGTCGTGTAGTTCGAGCCGAAGCTGCCGGGGAAGTTCCCGATGGGCATGCTCGCGCGGTAGATCCTGCCGTTGTCACCGGCGAAGAACAGGTACATGTTCGTGCCGTCACCGATGAGCGTCTGGTCGATGGGACCCGTGCCGGAGTCGGGGATGCTTCCGGTGAACAGCGTCTGCTGCGCCGACCAGCCGTTCGCGTTGGTGGGGTCGCTCGACGTCCGGTAGCTGAACGCGGTGCCGCCCCACTGGTAGGTGAGCACCCAGATGTTCTTGGGCGCGAAGTAGAACAGCGTGGGGGCGACGGTGCCGCTGCTCATCCCGTTCTGGCTGGTCGAGGCCATGTCGGACCAGTTCGTGAAGGTCCCGAAGTTCATCGATCCCCAGGACGTCCGGGTGTCGTGCGTCGTCGCGTAGACCAGGTGCTTGCCGTTGTAGAGGACGTGGGTGAAGTCCTTGAGCGAGACCCACCCCTGCTTCGGGTTCGCCAGCGAGCCTGTCGACGACCAGCGGTACGTCGACGGAAGAGTGCACGTGCCGGGCGGGGTGGTCGTCGTGGTGGTGGGGCCGGGCCCTCCGCCGACGAGGACGAGCTGCCACTGCTGGTTCGTGCCGCCCCCGTCGCTGTACTGGACGACGTTGGCGCCGTCGGCGGTGGAGGAACCCTGGACCTCGACGGCCTTGTTGCTGTTGCGGTTGATCAGGCGCACGTGGCCGCCGTCGGAGTCGGCGAGGCGGAACTGCTGGTTGCCGCCGCCGTGGTCGGTCCACTGGATGATGCCGGCGCCGTCGGCGGTGGAGGCGCCGGAGACGTCGAGGACCTTGTTCGACAGCCGTGACCTCAGCCGGTAGTAGCCGTCGCCGGAGTCGGCGAACTGCCACTGCTGCTGGTTGCCGTCGTTGCGGGTCCACTGGGTGATGCGGGCGCCGTCGTTCATGGCGAGGTTGTAGACGTCCAGAGCCTTGCCGCTGTTGCGGTTGACCAGCACGTACCAGGCGCTGGTGTCGACCGTGGCCGCCGACACCGGCGCCGCGTTGAACGCCGCCACCAGCCCGCCGAGCAGCACGGCGACGACGGCGGCGGCACCGGCCGTGCGGCGTTTACCGGCTCGGAATGCGGTGGTGTGCGGGGGATGGTCCGATCCGGGCATGGGCATGCTCCTCTTCGTCGAGGTGGAGGCAGACCGCGGTACGGGCAACGTTCGAATGAACGACGATTACGTGGGGATGTCATTGCCA
>JAVXWK010000553.1:0-7775 GCA_032230575.1 Pseudonocardiales bacterium
ATCCTCGCCGACCCCGAGATGCAGGGGCGGTTCATCAGCGAGCAGGACGTCGCGAACCAGATCGGCGTGTCCCGCACGCCGATTCGTGAGGCGTTGCTGCTGCTCGCGGCCGAGGACCTCGTGCAACTCGTGCCGAAGAAGGGTGCGTACGTCGCGCCGTTGTCGTCGCGGCAGATCACGGAGCTGATGGAGCTGCGCGGGGTTGTCGAGCGGTACGCGGCCGAGCGCACGATCGCCGAGGGCACTGTGCCGTTGCGGAAGATGGTCGAGCTCATCGAGCAGCAGCGGTGGCTCGTCGAGGACGCGCGGCAGTTCATCGACGTCGACAGGCAGTTCCACGCGCTGTTGGTGGCGGCGACGGGCAACGAGCTGTTGACGAAGACCTACGAGGGGCTGCGCGCACGGCAGGTGCGCGCGGGTGTGGTCGCGTTGTACCGGGCGCACAACAGGCAGCAGGCCGTGATCGACGAGCACAACGCGATCGTGGCCGCGCTCGAGTCCGGAGACGTCGGCGCGGCCACCGCGGCGATCACCGCTCACTTGGACACCACGCTGAAAGTGCTGCTCGGTGCCTGAATCTCTTCTTCCGGCTGCGGGTCACGGCCGAGGCGAAGACCAACGAGCGTCACCACGCACGCCACGCTCACGTAGAGGCCGACGACCACCCACGTGCCGAACCCGGCCAACAGCGCCGTGAACAGCAACGGAGCGATCGCACCGCCGATCACACCGGCCAGCGTGTAAGCGAGTGAACTGCCGGTGTAGCGGAGGCGTTCGGTGAACTGCTCCGCGATGAACGCCGCCTGCGGTCCGTACATGAACGCGTGGAAGCCAAGTCCGACAACGACTCCGAGCACGATCAGCGGCCACGACCTGGTGTCGATCAGCGGGAACAGCAGGAACGGCCACACCGCGCCGCACACCGCGGCCGCCGCGTAGAGACCGCGCCGGTTGACCCTGTCGGACAGCCAGCCCGCGAGCGGCATCAGGAACAGCTGGAAGCCCGAGGCGATCAGCACGGCGATGAGACCGTAGTTGCGCGGCAGCTTCAGCTGGGTCGTCAGGTAGGTCAGCACGAAGACGGTGTGCAGCGCGTACAGGACGTCCGGCCCGACGCGGCACAGCACGGCGGCGAGCAGCGGCCGGCCCTGCGTGCGGAACACCTCGCTGACCGGCGCCGCCGGGCGGTCGCCGCGTTCCTGGATCGCCTTGAAGACCGGGGTCTCCTCCAGCTTCACGCGAATCCACAGGCCGAAGATCACCAGCACCGCGGACAGCAGGAACGCCACCCGCCAGCCCCACGACATGAAGGCCGCGTCCGACAGCGCCACGCCGAGCAGCGCGAGCACGCCGTTCGCCATCAGGTTGCCGGCGGGCGGGCCGATCTGAGCGGCCGACGCCCAGAAACCGCGCTGCTTCGGGTTGCCGTACTCGCTGGACAACAGCACGGCGCCACCCCACTCGCCGCCGAGCCCGACGCCTTGCGCGAACCGCAGCAGCACGAGCAGTACCCCGGCCGCTCCGCCGATCGCGGCGTGTGTCGGCAACAGGCCGATGAGCAGCGTCGCGATGCCGGTGATCAGCAGCGTCGTGACGAGCACGCGTTTGCGGCCGATCTTGTCGCCGAGCCTGCCGAAGAAGAACCCGCCGAGCGGGCGCGACAGGTAGCCGACCGCGTACGTCGAGAACGCGAGCAGTGTCGCGGTGAGCGGTTCGGAGCTCGGGAAGAACAACGGGCCGAGCACGACGGCGGCGGCGACGTTGTAGATCGCGAAGTCGTACCACTCCAAGGCGGTACCGGAGAGCGAGGCCACGAACGCCCGTACCAGGGCCGAACGAGGCACTGGGGGTGACGTTGCAGTCGTTGCTGAGTCTGGCGGCATGCGGTAATACTGCCTGTATACAACTCGTATGCGCAAGGAGTACCGCATGTCTACCGTTCGTACACAGCTCGCCACACTGCAGTTCGATCTTCCTGACGGCACCGTCGAAGAGGTCGCCGTGACGACCTTGCTGAACGGCGGGTATGCAGGTCGTAGCCAGGACGACGTGGCCGCTCACGTGCGCGAACTCGCCGAGCTGGGCGTGCCCGCGCCGTCCGTGACGCCGAGCCTCTATCCCGTCTCGCCGTACCTCGCGCAGCAGACGACGACGGTCCCCGCGCAGCACAAGAAGACGTCCGGCGAGGCCGAGTGGGCCATCGTGGTTACCGAAGACGACGTGCTGCTGACCGTTGCGTGCGACCACACAGACCGTGCGCTGGAGGTGCACGGCGTCGCGTGGAGCAAGAACGCGAGCCCGGACGTGCTGGGCAGGAAGGCGTGGAGGCTGTCCGACGTCGCCGACCGCATCGACGAGATCGAGCTGACCGCGTGGGCGGACGGCGTGGAGATCCAGCGCGGCACGCTCGCCGAGCTGCTGACGCCGCAGTACTGGGTGGACCGGCTGCGCGACCTGGGCCTGCTCAAGCCCGGCACCGTGCTGCTGTCCGGCACGATCCCGATGCACCACGGCGTGGAGCAGTTCACGTCGAAGTGGCGCGTTGAGCTGCGCGATCCGGCCACCGGTGATGTCATCGACTGCGGCTACGAGGTGACCCTGCTACCGGACCCGATCGGCTGAGTATGCGGCCTGGCCGACCTGTCGAAATCCATGTCGCCTGGTTCGACCTATGGGTGACGGACACACACAGGAGGCAGCCATGGGAATCGTGATCACCGGGGCCAGCACGTCGATCGACGGCTACATCTCGGGCCCGAACGAGACCGGCTTCGACCAGCTCTTCCGCTGGCACACCACGGGCGAAGTGGACATGAGCGCGCCGACCGGGGCGTTCTCGTTCAAGCTGACGCCCGGCAGCGCCGCGTACCTGAAGGCACACATCGAGGCCACCGGCGCGCTGGTCGTGGGGCGCAAGCTCTACGACTTCACGAACGGCTGGAACGGCCAGCACCCGTTGGGCGTGCACACCGTCGTGCTCACCCACCGGCCGTTGGAGGACAACGAGCACTTCTCGTTCGTCAGCGGCGGCATCGAGGAAGCCGTCGCGGTGGCGCAAAAGCGCGCGGGCGACAAGGCGGTCGGCCTCAACGGCGGCGAGATCGCCCGGCAGGCCATCGACGCCGGCCTGGTCGACGAGATCTGGCTCGACCTGGTGCCGGTGCTGCTCGGCGGGGGCACACCGTTCTTCGCGCCCGGCAAGGGTTACGAGCTGGAGGGGCCGCTTTCGGTGATCGAGAGCGTCGGCGTCACGCATCTGCGCTACAAAGTGAAGTATGGAGCTCCGGAAGCTGAGTGAGGCCGACCTCGCCGAGTTGAGGCAGGTCGTCACGGAGTCGCTTCCGCATCTGCGGCCGTGGATGCCTTGGGCGGCAGGCGACTACGAGACTTCGACCGCAGCCGGGTTCCTCGCGATGGCGGTCAGCAGCTGGGAGCGCGGGACGATGTTCCACCACGCGATCACCGTCGACGGCGCGATCGTCGGCGTGATCACCGCGGACCGCACGGTGGAGAACGATCTCGTGGAGATCGGCTACTGGCTCCATCCCGCGCACACCGGACGTGGTCTCGCGACGAAAGCGGCCGCGGAGCTGGTGGAGTTCGCGTTCCAGCTCGACGGGGTGCGCAGGGTCCAGATCTGGCACGACGCGGCCAACATCGCGAGCAGCGGTGTGCCGCGGCGCCTCGGGTTCACCGAGATCGACCGCCGCACACCGCCGCGCGAGCCCGCGATCGGCAACCGCGTCGGAGTCGACGTGGTGTGGGAACTGCGGCGCTAGGGAACGATTTCGAGCTGCGCCAGGCCCGATCGGCGATCTGTGGACAACTCGCGGACGCCGCGGCAGTTGTCCACAGATCGCCCAGAGGTGGCTTGACACGGCCATTTCGCGAATAGGCTGGCCTAGTTGGCCGGTCTGCCCCCGAGGAGGGCGGGGCCCTGCCCACCGCGCGAAACCGCGTTCGGCAGCCGTGCCCAGGTGGCCGTGGGGTAGGAGCGGCGGTTGATTCCAAGGGGTCGGTGATCGTAGGCGACCAGTGATCGCTTGACTGGTTGTCCAGTCTTGTCGTTGTGCCAGATCGCGGCGGTCAGAGCGAGTACGCGTTGCGGGACGCGGACCATCACGCCGGTCGGGGTGCGTCCGCCGTGGCGTTCCAGGTCGAGCTGGCCATCGGCAGCAGAGAGTGCCAACATCACCACCGCCGAATACCTGCGACACAAGATCCGGATTCTGCTAGACAGCACCGGTGGACCGACGCGAACTCAGCGCTCTCGCGCACACAGACCATCCGATTTCGGCTCCACTGAGCGACAGCACAGTGGAGCACCTTCTCCACCGGGCCATCCGCGGGCAGGACGATCACCTGCTCGATCTGGGCTGCGGCGATGGCACCTGGTTGCTACGCGCGCTACAGGCGCACGGCGGCGTAACGGCTGTCGGAGTCGACATCTCGGGTGAAGGCTTCGACCACGTCCTCAGCGAGGCCGCCCGGCTCGGTCTGGAAGATCGGCTCGAACTGCACCGCCAGGACGTCGCCGAGTACCGGTCGACCAGGAAGGCGGACTTGGTGCTCAGCGTGGGGGCCGCCTACGCGTTCGGCGGGCTGCTCCCCACGTTGAACGCCGCTCGAGAGCATCTCACCGAAGACGGGATGCTCCTGCTCGGCGACTGCTTCTGGGAGCGCGAGCCCGACGCTGCCGTCCGGGCGCAACAGGAGAGCGGTCCGCAGAAGTACGCGGATCTCCCGACCACCGTGGCCCAAGTCGTCGCCGACGGATGGACACCGGTCTACGGATACATCAGCACCATCGCGGAGTGGGACGAGTACGAATGGTGCTGGACCGGCACCCTCGCCAAGTGGGCCCTCGACAATCCCGAACACCCCGACAGCGGCCTCGCCCTCCAGATGTCAGCGGACCACCGCACCAGCTGGCTGGGCGGCTACCGCGGAATTCTCGGGTTCGTCGTTCTCCTGCTGCGGCGCACACCTCCCCCGGCGTCGACTGAGGTGTCCTGAGGGAAACCCTTGACTCGTCGACCAGACGGTGGAATCACTCGTCTAGGGAACGATTTCGAGCTGCGCCATCATGCCGATCCACGAGTGTTCGAGGAAGTGGCAGTGGTAGACGTAGCGGCCGGTGTAGCCGGTGAACGTGGCCTGCACCTTCACCGTGTCGCCGGCGGTGATCGGGATCGTGTCCTTGAGGCCCGCGTCGCCGGGCAGGGGCGGGCCGCCGTTGCGCTCCAGTACGCGGAACTGGACCAGGTGCAGGTGGAAGTTGTGCTTGACGCCGGTCGGGTCGGAGCTCTTGATCAGCCACGTCTCGGTGGTGCCGCGTTTGATCGTGAAGTCGACGCGGTCCATGTCGAAGACCTTGCCGTTGATCACGCCGTCCGGCCGGTCGTTGGGCTTGAAGACGAACGACAGGTCGACCACGCGGTCCACTGTGGAGTATGGCATCGCGGGCAGCGGGCGCAGCTTGGCCGGCACGCGGCTCTGGTCGGAGGCTCGGCGAACGACGTCGAACCGGAGGATCTCGCCTGCCACGGCGTCGGCGAGAACGACGTGTGATCCCACCGGGTACTTCGAGAAGTCGATGACGATGTCGGAGCGTTCGGCCGAGGAGAGGACGAGCTCGTCCTGTTCCAGCGTGTCGGCGAGCAAGCCGCCGTCAGAACCGATGCGGGTGAACTTGTCGCCGGCCAGCTTGAGCTTGAAGACGCGCTGGTTGGCGGAGTTGATCAGACGGAACCGGTACTTGCGGGCCGCGACCTCGAAGTAGGGCTGTGGAACGCCGTTGGCGAGCACGACCGTGCGCTTGGACGGGTCGTCGAAGACCACGATGTTGCCGCTGTCGTCGAACTGGATGTCCCGCAACAGGATCGGGATGTCGTAGGCACCGGACGGCAGGTTCAGCGCGCGTTCGGAGTCGTCCTCGATCACGTAGGCGCCGTGCAGTCCTAAGTAGACGTGCGCGGCTTCGGTGCCGTGGCTGTGGTCGTGGTACCAGAGGGTCGTGCCCTGCTGGGAGTTCGGGTAGAGGTAGAGGCGGGTGCGGCCGGGTTCGATGACGTCCTTCGGGTGGCCGTCGTGCTCGGGCGCCACGTGGCCGCCGTGCAGGTGGACGTTGGCGGCCTCGTCCATCTTGTTGTGGAACAGGATCAGCGTCTTGCGGCCCGTCTTCGCCCTGATCGTCGGGCCGACGAACTGACCGCCGAAGCCCATGACCGGCGACTTCAGCCCTGGCAGGATCTCCGCCGTCGTTCTTTCGATCGAGAGCTGGTAGATCTCCTGTTTCGCTGTGGACACCACCGGTTTGAGCACCGGCGGCACGGGCATCGCGCGTGTCCACGGCACGATCTCCGGTTTTGCGCCGGTGAAGGTCTTCGACTCCTGGTACGTCTTCGTGTGCTCACCGTGCGTCGAGTCCTCGTGACCCTGGGCAGGCGCGAGCAGTTGCGGCACACCGAGCACACCGGCCGCGACACCTCCCGCGGCGAGCACACTTCGTCTGTTGAGCATCGCTGTTCCCCTAAGCGCCCCAGGCGGATGCGAGCGTGAGAACGCTTCCGCGGCGGTTGGATGCGGCGGAAACCTACGCCGGACGCTCAGGGGGAACACCTAGTTCCGGGACGGCCCCTCTTGTGCAGGAGTGACCGTCTCAAGAGGCCAGTGCGGCCTTCACCGAACGAGTGCGCTCGTCCGCGAGCACTTCGTCATCACCGTTCTGAATCGCTTGCAGCACTTGGGAAACGACGTCCTCTGGCGAGATCTTGGGTGCGTCGACGATCGACGCCATGTCCGTGTCGATGAACCCCGCGTGCACGGCGATGACCTGAGTTCCCTGCTCCTGCAAAGCTTCGCGCGTCGAGTTCGTCAGCGACCAGCCCGCCGCCTTGGACGCCGCGTAGCCGCGGAAGGCCGGACGGCCGATGAACGACAGGACGCTCAGCACGTTGACGATCGTGCCGCCGCCATTGGTTTTCAGAATGGGTGCGAACGCGTCGGTCGTGCGGACGATCCCGAAGAAGTTGACCTCGAATTCTGCCCGGATGCTGTCAGCGTCCACGCCCGCGAGGAGCACGCCGGCGTTGTTGATGACGATCGAGACGTCTCCGAGCTGCTTGGCCGCGGCTTCCACCGACGCGTCGTCGGTCACGTCCAGCTGGACCGGAATGACACCTTCGTCCACAACGGACGCGGGGTTGCGCGCCCCGGCGTAGACCTTCGCGCCCCTCTTGGCGAGCTCCTGGGCGAACGTCCGGCCGAGCCCTCGGTTGGCACCGGTCACCAACGCGGTTGCCGTGCTGAAGTCCATCGCTACCTCCTAGGTTGGCTTTCCCAACTCACGTTAGCGCCGTCAGTTTGATTTGCCAACTCACTGATAGGATGGTCACATGGCACCTCGAAGCTGCTCGATCGCGAACGCGCTGGAGATCGTCGGCGAGCGCTGGTCGTTGCTGGCGCTGCGCGAGGTCTTCTTCGGCAACACCCGGTTCGACCAGATCGCCGCGAACACCGGCGCCTCCCGCGACGTGCTCGCCGCGCGCCTGAAGAAGCTGGTCAGCGCGGGCGTGCTGGAAAAGGTCCAGTACTCCTCGCACCCGCCGCGGCACGAGTACCACCTGACCGAGTCGGGCCGCGCGCTGCACAACGTCCTGCTGATGCTCAGGGAGTGGGGCGCTCAGTACGCGACCGAGACGCCGCTCCCGCTCGTGTTCGAACACTCTTGGGCGCAGGCTCTGGAGCCACGCGTCGTGTGCGCCCGCTGCGGA
>JAVXWK010000056.1:0-13770 GCA_032230575.1 Pseudonocardiales bacterium
CGGGCCGATGCGCAGCCAGATCTTCGCGCCGTTGATCGTCGGCGCGATGAAGCCCGGCAGCACACCGGGCAGCAGCAGGGCGACCAGTCCGACGAGACCGAACGTGTAGCCGAACCGCGCGAGCGTGCGGTGGTCCGAGAGGAACTTCAGCGTCGCCGCGAACAGCAGCAACCCGATGCCGGTCCAGATGACCTGCTTGAACGCGACCGGGTCCCAGACGGAGCCGTCAGGGAAGGGCACGCCTTCCAGCGCGAGGTCGATCCGGTGGATGACCACCAGACCGAGCCCGTTGAGCAACGCGACGCACGGCAGGATCGCCGGGTCGGCGTAGGGCGCCCACCTGCGCACGGCGAGGTGCGCGGCGCCGAAGAGAGCGAGGTACGCGAGACCGAGCCAGAGGATCCTCAGGCTCAGCGACCGCTCCTGGTTGAGTTCGACGAGGATCAGCGCAAGCGTCACGATTCCGGCGGCGAACGCGAGCATCACCAGTTCGGTGCCGCGCCTCGTCGGCGCTCGCAGTCCCGGCGACGTGCTCGTCGCCACCGACGCGCCTGGTGAGCCTTCCCCGGTGGGGACGGGCGAGCCCATCAACTACGGACCCTCCCGGCATTCCACGCCGACCTTCTGCCCCGTCGGGGTGGGCGACGGTTCGGTGGCCCCGGTGTCGGGGTTCGGCGAACCGTTCGCCGGGGGCGTGCTGGACGTGCTGGTCGGGTTCGTGGGACTCGTCGGGCTGGTCGGGTTCGTGGTCGACGTCGACGACGTGTCCTTGCAGAACGGCAGCATGTGCTCCGTGCGCAGCAACCTGACCGCGGCGCGCGCGCCGTCGATCCCGTTGTCACACCGGATGCCCGCGGTGATGGTCTTTCGACCACCTTCCTGCAGGACCTTAAGAGCGATCTCGGAACAGCCCGTCGATCCGGGCGGGCACGAGCCCTCGACCTTGGACGACAGCTTGAACCCGACGACCGTGCCGTTGAGACCGCGGAAGATCGCGACCTGGCCGTCCTCGGTGGCGCCGACGTAGTACTGGGTGTCGAGCCACAGCTTGCCGCCGACCGCGACGACACCGGCGAGCACGAGCAGCACGAAGATGATCACGAACGCCTTGATGGCGTTGCGCTTCTTGCGCTTCGGGTCCTGCGGCGGTGGTGGCGGTGCCTCCATGCGCTGCGGCATCGGCGGGCGCTGCTGCGTGAGCGCGCTCGCCCTGGACGCCGCGGAGTCCGGCGGAGTGTTGTGCTCCTCGCTGCCGTCTCCTGCCGCGCCGCCGACGATCGGGTAGTCGTCGCCGAAGTCGACGTCCTCGACGTCCGCCACGATCACCGTGACGTTGTCGGGGCCGCCGCCCTTGAGCGCGAGCTCGATCATCCGGTCCGCGCAGGCCTGCGGGTCGGGGATGCGGATCGCCTCGTCGAGCGTCTCCAGGCTCACGACGCCGGACAGACCGTCCGAGCAGAGCAGGAACCTGTCCCCGGACCGCGCTTCGCGCACGGTGAGGCTCGGCTCGAAGTCGTGGCCGGTCAGCGCGCGCAGCAGCAACGAGCGCTGCGGGTGCGTGGCGGCCTCGTCCGGCGTGATCCGGCCCTCGTCGATCAACGACTGGACGAACGTGTCGTCGTGCGTGATCTGCGCGAACATGCCCTCTCTGAGCAGGTACGCGCGCGAGTCGCCGATGTGCACGAGCCCGAGGCGGTTGCCCGCGAACAGGATGGCCGTGAGCGTGGTGCCCATGCCTTCCAGGTCCGGGTCGCTCGTCACGAGCTCGGAGATGGCGCCGTTGCCGGCCGCGACCGCGTCGCGGAGCTTGCCGAGGAGGTCGTCGCCCGGCTCGTCGTCGTCGACGTGGGCCAGCGAGGCGATGACCACCTTGCTCGCGACTTCACCGGCGGCGTGGCCACCCATGCCGTCGGCGACTGCGAGCAGGCGGGGGCCCGCGTACACGGAGTCCTGGTTGTTGGAGCGAACCAGGCCCCTGTCGCTGCGGGCCGCGTATCGAAGAACCAAGGTCATGAGCGCAGCTCGATCACCGTTTTGCCAATGCGGATCGGGGTGCCGAGAGGTACTCGCAGGGGTGCGGTGACCTTGGCTCGGTCTAGGTAGGTGCCGTTCGTGGAGCCGAGGTCCTCCACGTACCAGTCGGTTCCGCGCATGGACAGCCTCGCGTGCCTGGTCGACGCGAAGTCGTCGTCCAGCACGAGAGTGGAGTCGTCAGCGCGGCCGATCAGGATCGGCCTGCCGTCGAGTGAGATGCGGGTGCCGGTCAGCGCCCCGTGGGTGACCACGAGTTGCCGAGGCGCCTTGCTTCCCCTCGCCGACTTCTCGGACCTCCGGAATCCGGGCAGACCTGACGCCCGGAGCCCTGAGGCTGCGTAGAGATCAGAGCGGACCACACGTAGGGCGGCCAGCACAAAGAGCCAGAGGAGCACGAGAAAGCCCGCTCTGGTCAGCTGCATCACCAGCTCTGGCACCGGTTGTAACCGCTCCTGCCTTGAGTTGCTTACCGACGCCCGTGTCGACCACTAGCCCGCGGTTCGGAAGACCAGTGACGAGTGGCCGATGCGGACGACGTCGCCCTCCGCGAGCTGCCAAGTCTGCACTGGCGTGCCGTTCACCGTGGTCCCGTTGGTCGAACCGAGATCAGCGAGCATCGCATTCTGCCCGTCCCAGGAGATTTCCAGGTGGCGCCTGGAGACTCCCGTGTCCGGGAGGCGGAAGTCGGCTTCCTGCCCACGTCCTACGACGTTTCCACCCTGCTTGAGGTTGTACGTCCGGTTGGATCCGTCGTCGAGGTGCAACGTCGCGTTCAGCTGACGGTTCGCGCCCTGGGTGGCCGGAGGAGCGTATCCGCCCTGGTTGTAGCCCTGGTCGTAGCCGCCCTGCTGGCCGTAGCCCTGCTGCTGGCCGTAACCCTGGTCGTACCCGGCCTGCTGGCCGTAACCCTGGTCGTAGCCGCCCTGCTGCTGCTGGCCGTAACCCTGGTCGTAGCCCGGCTGGCCGTAACCCTGCTGCTGGCCGTAGCCCTGGTCGTAGCCGCCGCCTTGCTGCTGGCCGCCGGCGTAACCCTGGTCGTAGCCCGGCTGCTGGCCGGCGCCGTAACCCTGGTCATAGCCCGGCTGGCCGGCGCCGTAGCCGCCGCCCTGCTGGCCGTAGCCCTGGTCGTAGCCCTGCTGCTGGCCGTAGCCCTGTTCGTAACCCTGCTGGCCATAACCCTGCTGCTGGCCGTAGCCCTGCTGCTGCTGGTCGTAGCCCTGCTGGCCGTAGCCGCCCTGACCATAAGGGTCCTGGGCGGGCTGGCCCTGTCCTTGTCCGTAGCCGGGTGGCTGGCTCATGGGTCGGTCTCCTGCGGTGCGAGGTTGTGCTGACCGTCGGCTGGCCGCTTTCACGTCGGGGTCGACGGACGAGCTGGTTCGGAACTGTCCGGTGTGCAGCGCCTCGGAGCGCTCCAGGGAGACTACGACGTCACCATAGGTATCCCATCCGGACTCGGCCAGGTGCTCCCGCAGGCCCTCTGCGAGTAGCTGGGTGATGCGTAGTTCATCCTGCTCATCGCCCGCAAGACGTTCGTGGTCCTGCGGTCCGAGTAGCACGGTGAAGTGGTTGGGGGCTAGCAGTCTGCCACCCGCGAGTTCACGGATGTTGCTGTCACCCTCCCGATGCAGCGCCTGTGCCACCTCTTGGGGCACCACGTTGCCGCCGAACACGCGCGCGAAGGTGTTGCCGACCAGACCTTCCAGCTTGCGCTCGAAACGTTGCAGGCCCACGTCAACTCCTTCCGCTCGGCCGGGCTCCTGTACCGATCGTATCCGGGTACGACCGGGCCTACAGGGGGTGATTAGGAACCTGGTTTGGACGCGTGCTAGTGTTCCCAACGTCTCCAGGGGCAAGTGGCGGAATGGCAGACGCGCACGGTTCAGGTCCGTGTGTCCGAAAGGACGTGGGGGTTCAACTCCCCCCTTGCCCATCCAAAGACCGAAAGAACCCCTCTCGCGGAATCCGCGAGAGGGGTTCTTTCGTTGATCGGCAGTATCGGATTCCTTGATCCAACAGGTGATGTCTGTCACTCGTTCGGGGGTCGGCATGTGGGCGATAGGAGCACCTGATTTCGGTGCACAGCTCGAACTCGTGGAGCTTCCGGAGCCTGAAGCGGGCCCGAACGAGCTCAAGGTGCGGTTGTTCGCGGCGAGTGCGAACCCCTTCGACCGCAAAGTTCTGAACGGCATGCTCCGCGGTTCTGCCGAGCACGTGTTCCCGTTGGTTCCCGGAACTGATGGTGCGGGTGAGGTTGTTGGTTCCGGAGAGAGGATTTTCGGCACCTTCTTCCACCATCCCGTCGGCCGCGGAACATACGCCGAGTACGTCACAGTTCCGGCCGGGAACGCGTTGGCGCCGTTGCCGGAAGACCTCGATCCCGCCGTTGCCGCCGCATTGCCGACCGCGGGTATGACAGCACTCCAGTTGGTCGAGTCGTTGGGTTCCGCGGAATCTGTGCTGATCATCGGACCGAACGGTGGCGTCGGGTCGTTCGCCGTCCAGATCGCCCGTGCGGCCGGCAAGCGCGTGATCCCGATCGGTCGTGGCGACTCCCTCGTCGAAGCTGACGCGCTGATCGACCTCGTGAGCACCGACCGTTCGTCGTTCGAGGCCAACGCGCGCTACGCGCCGTTGGCCTTCAACACCAACTACGTCTCCAGCGACAAGGCGCAGAACTTCGGCATGAAGGGGTCGCGCGAAACACTCGTGCGGCTCGCGTCGATGGTGCAGGCAGGAGACCTTTCCGTGCCGATCGCCCGCCGCGTGCCGTTGCGCGAGTCTGTCGACGTTTTCGCAGGTCACAGGCCCGGCAAGACCGTGATCATCATGTAGGTGGTCGTTCTGGCGCGGTGAACGGTCGACGGACGGTGACCGGCGCCGCTCACCGCCTTTTTGCCCTCACGCGTGACGCACCCACTCTGAGCAGGTCTTTTGGTGCGTCCATCCGGATTAACGTCACCCAGACGGCAGCACCGTAGGACCGAACTCCCCGCGCCCCTCTTCGACCGGTCACCGACCGGTCGGCGCCGTCGATCGCAGGGGGTGCGCTGACCTGGGAGCGGGCCGTGCGCTTCCTGCTAATCCTTATGCAGAGCACGAGTCGAAACGCGGCGGACAGGCCGCCGCGGGTGACGAGGAGGCACTGGCGTGAGCAGCACCCCAGCAAGGATCGCGGCCCTCGACAGCTCGAACGGTTTGTCGACGACCGCGCTCCCGGTTCCGGAACTGCCCGCGTCCGTCGAGGAGTTGGCAGCCGCAGCGGCGATCCGCCTCGGCTGGCACGGCGTGGTTCTCCCCGAAATGGTTCTGATGGGCCGCAAGGTCGTCGTCGTGGCCGAACTGCTCGCTGACGCCCACGCCGAGCGCGTGTGCGTGGGTGCGGGCCCCGAGGCCGACAAGACCACCGTCTCCACGTGGGTGTGGCCGGAGATGGAAGGCCGCGTCCCGCCGGCCGCCGTGCGCATCGTCGGCGTCCTGGCCGTCGCCCGCCACTGGCGCACCGGGCTCGCGTCCGCCGTTCCCTTCTCCCGCTACGGCAACGCAGCCGTCGTCCTGCCGGAGTCGGTCGCCTTCTCACACGACTACCTGTCGAACTGCCTGCCCCGCGTCCGCCGCTACGGCGTCTCGGTGCTGCTGGCCGACGACGACAAGGACCTCTCGGTCGACGTGTCCGGCCGCCAGGAGAACGTGCCCGCCGAGGACACCGCCATCACCCGATGGGTCAACGAACTGGTTTACGAGCAGGTGCTCGCCACCGCTTCCTGATCTACCGTCGGGACCATGCGAGTAGTCATAGCCGGCGGACACGGGCAGATCGCGCTGCTTCTCGAGCAGCTGCTGGCCACCCGTGGAGACGCGGTCACAGCGCTGGTCCGAAATCCCGATCATTTTGCTGACGTGCAGGCCGCCGGAGCTGTTCCGGTGTTGTGCGACCTGGAGTCCGCTGATGTGGACTCGGTCGCGGCGTATATGAACGGTGCCGATGCCGCGGTGTTCGCGGCTGGTGCTGGAGCGGGGTCTGGAAACGCCCGCAAGGACACTGTGGACTACGGGGCCGCCGCGCTCTTCGCCTCTGCTGCTGTGGAGGGCGGGGTGCGGCGGTTCGTTCAGGTGTCGACGGTCGGGATCGAGGCTGCTGACTCACCTTCTGTGGATCCTGAGTTCGCGGTGTACCTGCGAGCCAAGGGATTGGCCGAGGAAGACCTGAAGCCGCGGGATCTGGATTGGACGATCCTGCGGCCCGGTCCGTTGGTGAACGACGCGCCGACCGGTCTGGTCACGATCGGCGCGCCACGGCTGCCGCGGTCGTCCGTCACGCGTGCGGATGTCGCCGCCGTGCTGGCGGAGTTGCTGAACGCTCCGGGGACGGTCGGCAAGACGCTGGAGTTGACGAACGGCGAGACGCCGGTCGCCGACGCCGTTCGCGCTGTTCTCTAGCCGAGCACCCGGTCCAGGTAGGGGTTCGTGAACGTCCTGCCTGGATCGACCTCGTCCCGCACTCGCAGGAAGTCGTCGAAGTGCGGGTACAGCGGGCGGAGCTGCTCGGCGGTGAGGTTGTGCATCTTGCCCCAGTGGGGGCGGCCGCCGACGTTCGCGGCGATGCCGGCGTAGGCGTCGAAGAAAGCCTCGTACTGCATGCCCAGTGCCTGGTGCATCGAGATGTAGGCGGTGTCTCGGCCGCTCGCCGTGGAGAGCCAGATGTCGTCGGCCTGGGCTACGCGGACTTCGCACGGGACGATCAGGTGGTCGCGTTCGCCCAGTT
Source organism: Pseudonocardiales bacterium (assembly GCA_032230575.1). Lineage (GTDB taxonomy): Bacteria > Actinomycetota > Actinomycetes > Mycobacteriales > Pseudonocardiaceae > Lentzea. The sequence continues at coordinate 6,797 of JAVXWK010000056.1, forward strand.
TGCCGGCGACCTTGCGGAGTTCGCCGATGACGTCCAGCAGGGTTTCGCGGGGGATGGAGAACTCGGTCTCGACGAACTTCACGCGTCTCGGGGTGACGAAGACGTTGTGGGAGTAGTCGGAGTAGGAGCGCTCGGAGATCAGCGAGCCGCAGAGTTCGTTGAGGCGCTTGGTGTGGCGGGGGAAGGTCTTGGCCACCTTGCACACCGCGCCGAACGCGGCGTTCTCCATCACCTCGTACTCCCAGGCCTGCCGGAGCTTCGAAAGAGGGCGGGCCGGGTCGGGGATTCTGTTGTTGCGCTTGAGGATCACGCGGTCGGAGTGGGTGAACCAGTGGAACTCGACGTGGTCCTCGACGGCGCAGAGGTCGTCGAACTGCTCGAGCACGGCGTCCAGGCGGCCAGGTGTCTCTGAGGCTTGCAGGACGAAGGAAGGGACGCACTGCAGAGTGACGGTGCTGATGATTCCCAGGGCGCCCAGGCCCACGCGGGCCGCGTTGAAGAGGTCTGGGCGTTCGGAGCGGGAGCAGCTCACCACGGAACCGTCGGCCAGGACCAGTTCCAGAGCGGAGACGGCGGTGGCGAGTACGCCCAGTTTGGCGCCGGTGCCATGGGTTGAGGTGGAGATCGCGCCTGCGACGGTTTGGGCGTCGATGTCGCCCAGGTTCGGCATGGCCAGGCCCAGGCGGTGGAGGTCGGCGTTGAAAGCGCGAAGCGGGGTGCCGGAGCGTACGGTCACCAGACCGGATTCCGTGTCCGCGCGCACGATTCCCGTCCAACGGTCCAGGTCAAGCGCTACTTCTGGCGCGACCGCGATGTCGTTGATCGAGTGACCGCTGCCCCGCGCGCGGACACGGGAGCCTGACAGGACCGCTGTTGCGATCTCGTCGGTGCTTGCCGGGTGGACGACGCGCGTCGGGGTGCACGAAGCAGTTCTTGCCCAGTTCGTCCACACACGGACCTCCACGAGAGAGTGTGACCTGCGAGTAACGTAAGTGAAAGCTCTTCACGTTTCAAGGGTTCAGGACGTACCGTCAGTGCATGCGCAGAAACCGACTCGATGCCGCGACGAAGGATTTGGATCCTCCGTTCGCGATCGTCGACCTGGATGCCTTCGACCACAACGCGGCGGACCTCGCCCGTCGCGCTGCAGGTCATCCGATCCGGGTGGCGAGCAAGTCGATTCGGGTGCGCGACCTGGTGAGCCGGGCGCTCGAAAGGCCCGGCTACCACGGGATCATGTGCTACTCGCTGGCCGAGGCGTTGTGGTTGTCGGAGCAGAACGTCAGCGACGACCTGCTGGTGGCGTACCCGACGGCGGACCGGGCTTCGCTGCAGAAGCTCGCGGCCAACGAAACCGCACGTCAGCGCGTCACCATCATGGTCGACTCGACTGAGCAGCTGGACTTCGTGGACGCGGCGATCGGGCCGCACTCGGACATCCGGGTGTGCCTGGAGCTGGACGTGTCGTGGCGGCCGTTGCCCGGTGTCCACATCGGACCGCGCCGGTCGTCGATCCACACGCCGCCGCAGGCGAAAGCGCTGGCCGCGAAGATCGTGCAACGGCGGGGCTTCAAGCTGGTCGGCGTCATGGCGTACGAGGGGCAGATCGCCGGACTGGGTGACAACCCGCCTGGTCAGCCGCTGCGGGCGCTCGGCATCCGGTTCATCCAGTCGCGGTCCGGGCCTGAGCTGGTTCACCGCCGCACCGCCGTGGTCGGCGCGGTCCGGCAGGTCGCTGACCTGGAGTTCGTCAACGGTGGTGGCACGGGAAGCCTGGAGCTGACCGGTTCCGACCCGTCGGTCACCGAGCTCGCGGCCGGCTCCGGACTCTTCGGGCCCACGCTGTTCGACGGGTACCAGGCGTTCCGGCCGGAACCCGCCGCGCTGTTCGCCCTCTCGGTCGTGCGAAAGCCGAACAAGCACACGGCCACGTTGTTCGCGGGTGGGTACATCGCGTCCGGGACGCCGACGCCCGACCGGCAGCCGTCGCCGTACCTGCCGGAGGGGCTGAAGACGCTCGGGCTCGAGGGTGCCGGCGAGGTGCAGACACCGGTCACCGGCAAGGCGGCCGAGCACCTGAGGATCGGTGACCGCGTCTGGATGCGGCACGCCAAGGCCGGCGAGCTGTTCGAGCGGTTCGACGAGGTGCACCTGGTGCACGGTGACCGCATCGAGCGGACCGTGCCCACATACCGCGGCGAGCGCAGGAACTTCGGTTAAGCGGGAAGGCGTGACGACAGGTAGCCCCTGACCAGGGCCCTTGCCTCGACCAGGATCGCCTGGTCGCCCATTGGGCTCTTGCGGAACGCCATCTTCATCACGGCATCGGCCGCCTCGACGGCGATCGCGATCGGCAGCAGGACCTCGGTCATCGGAATTCCGAACTTGCCCGAGATGAGCTCGGAGATCTTGTCCGAGATGACGTCGTTGTTGTCGCGGCGGTCGTCCAGCAGCCGCATGTCCACGACGTCGCCGAAGTGCAGCTTCCCGAACGCGGGGATCTCGCGGTGCATCGTCACGTAGACGTCGAACACCGTGTCCACGGCATCCCACCAGTGCTCGAGCGTCGCCTGCTCGAGCCGTTCGGTGATGCCCTGGGAGAACCTGTCGACGTTGCGCAGTGTCAGCGCCTGCACGACGGCTCTCTTGTCCGGGAAGAACTGGTACAGCGAGCCGACCGCGACACCCGCTCTCTCCGCGATCAACGTGGTGGTGACGCCGTCGTAGCCCACCTCGTCGATGAGCGTCGCGCAGGCCTCGAGCATTCGCTCTACTCTCTTGGCGCTGCGCTGCTGGACGGGCTGACGGCGGAGCGGGGTGGTGCTCGTCACGGCGACTCCCAGTAGTTCGGGTACTTCCATCTTGCCTGTTGTACGGCCTTTTCACTTCCCTGAACCTGTCAACACGCCTACGATCCGAACAAGTTTCACATTTGGAGGATCGATGAGCGACTTCCTCTGGGGAGTGTCGACGTCCGCGTTCCAGATCGAGGGCGCGTTCAGTGCAGGCGGGCGTGGTCCCTCCGTGTGGGACGAGTTCGCTCCGGTACACGAGAACCACAACGCCAGCGTTGCTTGCGATCATTACCACCGGTGGCGCGAGGATGTTGCGCTCATGACGCAGCTCGGCGTGAACGCGTATCGGTTCTCGATCGCGTGGCCGCGCATCCAGCCCACCGGCAAGGGCCCGGTCAACTCCGAGGGCCTCGACTTCTACGACCGCCTGGTCGACGCGCTCGTCGACGTCGGAATCGCCCCCGTGGTCACGTTGTACCACTGGGACACTCCGCTGGAGCTCGAAGCGGAGGGCGGCTGGCTGAACCGGGACATCGCCGACCGGTTCGCCGACTACACCGCGCTGGTCGCGGACCGCCTCGCCGACCGGGTGAAGCTGTGGATTCCCATCAACGAGCCCGCGATGGTGACGTTGCAGGGCTATGCGATCGGTGAGCACGCGCCTGGCAAGACGTTGCTGTTCGACGCGTTGCCCACCGCCCACCACCTGAACCTCGCTCACGGACGTTCGGTCGAGGTGCTCCGGTCGTTCAACGCCCAGCAGGTCGGCACCGCCAACAACCACACGCCGGCCTGGCCCGCTACTCCGAACGACCTGGCAGCCGCCGAGGCCTACAGCGAAATCCACAACTGGATCTACGCGGACCCCGTGCTGTCGGGCCGATATCCCGACGCAGTCGCCGAACTTCTGCCTATCGCCGATGGTGACCTGGCCACGATCCACCAGCCGCTCGACTTCTACGGCGTGAACTACTACAACCCGACTCGGCTGAAGAACCCGTCCGAGGGCAACCCGCTGCCGTTCGAGCTGGTGGAGATCGACGAGTACCCGCGCACCGGGTTCGGCTGGCCGGTCGTGCCGTCCGGGCTCACCGAGATCATCAACGCGCTGCGCGAGCGGCATCCGAACCTGCCGCCGGTGTACGTCACCGAGAGCGGCTGCAGCTTCCCGCACGAGATCCAGGACGTCGACAGGGTCGCGTACCTCGACGGACACCTCAAGGCCGCGCAGGCAGCGGACGTCTCCGGCTACTTCGTGTGGTCCCTGCTCGACAACTTCGAGTGGGAAGCCGGATATTCACAGCGGTTCGGCCTGGTCCACGTCGACTACGAGACGCAGCGCCGCACGCCGCGCGACTCGTTCCACTGGTACAGAAAGGTGATCAGTGGTGAGTGAAGCTCTCGCTGAGCCGGTGGTGCGCGTCCGCCGCGGCTGGATGGCCTGGCTGTTCTGCGCGAACCTCGGGTTGTGGCTGGCGGTCTACGCGCCGATCCAGGTTCTGCTGCCACAGCAGGCAGAACTGCTGAACAAGGCGAACAAGGAGCTCGTGTTCGGCATCGTCACCGGCTTCGGCGGCCTGGTGTCGCTGGTCGTGGTGCCGTTGATCGGCTTCCTGTCCGACCGCACGACGTCGAAGTTCGGCCGTCGGCACCCGTGGACGCTCGGTGGCGCGGTCATCGGTGCCATTGGTCTCGCCGTTCTCGCCAACGCGCCGTCGGTCGTCGTGATGACCATCGGCTGGTGCCTGGTGCAGGCGGGGATCGGCGGCATGCTCGCCGCGCTGACCTCGGCCGTTCCCGACCGCGTGCCGGTCGAGCAACGCGCCCAGGTCGGCGGGTTGATCGGCATCAGTCAGATGCTGGGCACGGTGCTGGGCGCGGTCGTGGTGACGTTGCTGGTGAGTGGACTGCCGGCCGGCTACCTGGCGTGCGCGGTCATCGTGCTCGCGGGCGCCATCTTCTTCGTGTTCCGCACACCAGACACGCAGCTCATCGTGAAACCGGTCAAGCCGACGTTCTGGATCTCGCCTCGTGAGCACCCCGACTTCGCGTGGGCCTTCGGCGGTCACCTGATGATCAACCTCGGCAACGCGTTCGGGACGCTCTACCTCCTCTACTTCCTCGGTGATGTGGTCCACCACCCGTCGCCGGAGGACGGTCTTCTGATGCTCATGGCGCTCTACGGGGTGGCGCTCGCCGCAGGAGCGGTGCTGTTCGGCGCACGGAGTGATGCTTCCGGCCGCCGGAAGCCGTATGTCTACGGTGCTTCGGCCGTGATGGCACTGGCGGCGTTGATCCTGGTGATCTGGCCGACCTGGACCGCGGTTCTGATCGCCTCTCCGTTGCTCGGCGTCGGTTTCGGCACGTACTGGGCGGTCGCGATCGCGTTGCTGACCCAGGTGCTGCCGGCGGCGTCCGATCGCGCCAAGGATCTGGGCGTGCTGAACGTTGCCAACGCGTTGCCGCAGGTCATCGCCCCCTTGTTGACGGCGTTGATCTTGGCCAACCTGGGTGGCTACCGCGGCCTGTTCGCGGTGTCGGCGCTGGCGACGACGCTGGCGGCGGTGTTGATGAGTCGAGTGCGATCGGTGGTCTGATGCGTCTGTCGGGCAAGAGGGTTCTGGTCACGGGAGCGTCCCAGGGGATCGGGGCGGAGGCCGCCTTCCGGTTCGCTGCTCGCGGCGCTCACGTCGACCTTGTGGCCCGGAGCGCCGAACTGCTTGATCTACAGGTCAAACGGATCATCGAGTTCGGCGGCTCGGCGACCGCTCACGTGGCGGATCTGTCGGACGCCGCGGAGATCCACACGCTCGCGGAGAGCGTGGAAACGCCAGATGTGCTGGTGAACAACGCCGGTGTCGGTCGCTGGCTGTTCCTCGACGACACGTCGGCCGACGAGCTGCAGACGATGACCGCTGTGCCGTACCTGGCGGCGTTGTTGCTGACCAGGGAGTACCTGGGTGCCATGCGCGCGCGGCGGTCAGGCTGGATCGTCAACGTGAACTCGCCGGTGTCGCGGCTGCCGATTCCCGGCTGCGCCGGCTACCAGTCAGCGCGCTGGGCGTTGCGCGGCCTGACCGCTTCTCTGCGCCTGGACCTGCGCGGAACCGGCGTCGGGATCAGCGAAGTGGTGCCGGGCAAGGTCTCCAGCGAGTACTTCAACAACAACCCCGGCGCGGAGGAGCGGATCCCCGCGATCGCCCGGTTGATCCCCACGGTCACGCCGGAACGGTGCGCGAAGGCGATCGTCGACGCCGTGGAGAAGGAACGCGCCGAGCACCTGTTCCCGTGGCAGCTCAAGGCGTTCGAGATCTCCGGCCGGCTCTTCCCCGGCCTGACCTCGTACCTCACCTGGAAGACCGGCACCCACCGCTAACCCGCCGTCAGTTGTAGTACGCGGGGCCCTTTCGTACTACAAGACAGTACGAAAGGGCCCCGCGTGCGGGCCGAAAACGTGAAAACGGCCCTTGCCTGCGCGGGAGGTGCAGACAAGGGCCGTGGTGGTGACCGCGGGCCGATGACGGTCGGGGAGGGTTAGGTGCACGTCACCGGCCCGCGGGAATCTGTGGAGTTGTTGAGCTGACCGGGGTCCGCGATGTAGCGGTCGGGGGTTCGCACATCGCGGACCACCGGTCAGTAGGCCGTTGCAGACCTGGTCGTGTCGGGGGGACGCCAGGTCAGTCGCAAAGGCCCGTTAATGGGCTCGAGCCACCGCGCGGCGGGTCCTGGTGACAGGAGGAGTCACCGGAGCCTCGCGCAGGTGGCGAGCCGGGCGCGGGGCGAGTCCGCCCGCGACCAGGTGTTCGTACGCGGCGCGCCACACCGAGCAAGGTGACTTCTGCTGGCGCCAACGGCCGGAGCACTCAGGGCAGTTGCCCTTCTCGTCCGGCTCGTGCGCTGCCAGCAGAGCACGCCATCCCTCGGTCAGCCGAGGGAGCTCGGATCGAGCCACCGACAGGAGGGACGGGGCGTCAGCGCGGCTCGCCAGCTCCGTGAGCAGGTCGAGACGTTCCCACACAGCGTTGCGAAGAACCTGTCCGAGGATCGCGTCCACAACTTCACCGTCACCTTTCCGCCTGGTCGGCGGCTTCGCGTAGCGCGGCCCTGAGCTGTACGAGCTGGTCGTGGGACAAGACTGCCGTCTCCCCGGGAGGTCCGACCAGAACCACTTGGCCCTGA
>JAVXWK010000924.1:0-2848 GCA_032230575.1 Pseudonocardiales bacterium
TCGACTCCACGCTGGGAGAGCAGAAATGACGCGCTTCACGACCTCCGCCGACGGCACCGAACTCGCCTACTCGATCACCGGCTCCGGGCCCGTGCTGATCCTCGTGGACGGCGCGATGTGCCACCGCATGTTCGGCCCGTCCACCGAGCTGGCGTCCGTGCTGGACAAGAACTTCACCGTCTACACCTATGACCGGCGCGGCCGCGGCGAGACCGGTGACGGCGCCACCGCGTGGTCGCTCGATCGCGAGATCGAGGACGTCGACGCGATCATCAAGGAGGCCGGTGGCTCAGCGTTCGTGTTCGGCGTGTCGTCGGGCGCCGTGCTGGCCCTCGAAGCAGCGTCACGACTGCCGGGCATCTCGCGGCTCGCGATCTACGAGACACCGTTCGTCGTCGACGACACGTACAAGCCGCGCCCCGCGGACATCGTCCAGCGGATGAACGACATGCTCGCGCGCGGCAACCGTTCCGGGATGCTCTCGGCGTTCATGAAGATGGTGGGCGTGCCCGGCTTCGGTCTCGCGATCATGAAGCTGACGCCGGTCTGGAAGAAGCTGAAGGCGGTCGCGCACACGTTGCCGTGGGACCTGCGCATCCTGGGCGACGACGGCCGCGGCTCGAAGCTCCCCGCCGACCGCTGGCACGTCAAGGTGCCGACGCTCGCGATGGACGGCGGCAAAAGCCCCGAGTACCTCCGCAACACGATGAAGAACGTGGCGGAGGTGCTCGGGGCGGACACGGAGTACCGGTCGCTGCCAGGTCAGACGCACATGTACAAGTCGTCGGTCATGGCGCCGGAGCTCGTGGAGTTCTTCTCGCGGGCCCAGCGCACCGCCGGCCCCATCGCGTAACCGGCCACGACGAACAGCCCGCCGACCAGCAGCCACCCGATCGCGCCCCAGCCGAGCACGACCGTGGTGAGCAACGCGGGGCCGACCATGCGCGCGACCGCCGTTCCGGTCGCGAAGAAGCCCTGGTACTGGCCCTGCCGGTCGGCGGGCGCGAGGGTGAAGCTGATCTCCCACGCACCCGAGGCCAGCATCATCTCGCCGAGCACCTGCAGCGCGGCGGCCACGACCAGCACGGCCGCCGCCTGCCAGGCACCGAAGCCGAACGCCGTCACGGCGAACACCGCGCAGGACGCGAGCATGATCAACCCGGCGTGCTTGACGAGCTTCGAGGCCTGGCCGAGACCGTTGGCGCGCTTGGCGATCCGCACCTGGAAGAGCACGACGGCACCGGTGTTGAGCACCAGCAGCGCGGCGGCGAGCCACGTCGGCGCCTCGGTCCGCTGCACGATCCACAGCGGGATGATCAGGCTCAGCAGCGGCATGTAGAGCAGCATCACGGCGTTGATCAACGTGATCAGCGCGTACGGGCGGTCCTTCAGCACGTCGAACTTGCCCTTGGCGCGGGTCATCACGGTCTCCGGCAGCGTGGTCAGGATCAGTGCCGCGACGAGGAACGCGAGCACGTCGATCACGAACACCGCCGTGTACGCGGCTTCGGTGCCCAGGTGCAGCGCGAACCCGCCCATCGCCGCGCCGATCGCGATGCCCGCGTTGGCCGTCGACTGGATCCGCGCACGGGCCCGCGTGCGTTCCTCGGGTGTCGTGAGGCCCGCGAGGAGTGCCTGCCTGGACGCCTGCAGACCGCTCTGGAAGCTCGCGTACAGGCACATGACCAGCACGAACGCCGCGAAGCTCCTGGTGAAGAGCAGGATCCCGATGCTGGTGGCCGTCGCCGCCGCGAGCACGACCGCGGTGGTGCGCGGGCCCAAGCGGTCGGCGAGGTGTCCCAACGCGACACCCGCGACGGCTCCGACGCCCCACGCGAGGGTCAGCGCGAGGCCGACCCGCGCCGCGCTCAGGCCGACGATCTGGGTGAAGTACAGGGCGGAGACGACGAGAAAGCCGCCGTCGCCGATCGAGTTCGTCAGCTGTGCGTACGCGAGTCGCCTGGTCATGTCTTAGAACCTAGGGCGACGATTGGCCCTGGTCGTGGGACAAGACAGCACTGCTTCTTTGGGCCAATTTCGTGCCCACCCACGACACGGCGTAGGCCAGCGCGGTGATGACCACCGCCACGAACACGCAGTTCAGGGCCACCTCGCCGTAGCCGTCCGCGCGGGGGTCGAGGAACGGGTACGGGTACCAGTCCACGATCGGCCCCCTGACCAGCGTGTACGTGACGTAGGCGAGAGGGAACGACAGCCACGCCCATGCCCTGCTGGTCCGCGCTGGTGCGAGCACCCACTCCACGACGACCAGGATTGGCACGACGACGTGCAGCACCCAGTTCGCGTAGGCAGGCGTTTGCACGTCGACGCCTCGCAGCAGCAGCGCGTAGACGATGCCGGTCGTGGCCATGTAGAGCACGGCCGCGCCCCTGATCTGCGCGGACACCGGGCCGAACGCGCCCAGCAACGCCACGCACGCCGCGAAGACGTTGGACAGCACGGTGAAGTAGCCGAGGTGGTTGGCGAGGTCGAACCTGTCCCCCAGCACGACGATCAGGTAGATCTCCGCCGAAAGAACCAGCAGGAAGACGGCCATCCGGAGCATCTTGATCACGCTCGAATTAGAGCGCGGTTTCGAGCGTCACGCTGGTCGTGGTGATGCGCCGGCGACGCATCGGCATGAGGACCGTCGGGTGCGAGATGCTCCAGGCAGCGGCCTTGCAGATGAACTCCTTCAGGCGGACGGCGGCCTTCCCCGTGAGAGCGGACTGCTTGGGCTGGTCGTCAGGAGTCACCCACTGCATGACGGCGTCGTTGCGGCCGAGGCTGATGCACTGACCGTTGTAGCCGATCTTGTTCCGCGGGACCTCACGACCCGTCAGGCGCG
>JAVXWK010000946.1:0-4810 GCA_032230575.1 Pseudonocardiales bacterium
TTCGACAGCGAACGGCGCGCAGGACCTGCTGGACTCCCTGGCCGCACAACCGGAAGCGCAACGGGCGGTCGCCGCACTGCCGATCGTGACCGGGGCGTGAGGCCAGGACTGGGTTTCTCCCGAGGGACGAGGCAGCCGCGTCGGCCGCGTCGTTTTCCCAGCCGAGGTGTTGCGCGCGTTCAGCTGAGCGGTGGAGCGCAGAAAGGCCGGCACCTCCCAGGGGAGGCACCGGCCCTTGCCCGGTCCGTCAGACCGTGAGCTTCCACTTCTGGTGAGCCCTGCCGTTGCAGGTGAAGAGCTGCAGCCGCGCGCCGTCGGCGGTGCTGCCCTCGCGCAGGTCGAGGCACAGGCCCGACGCGGGGTTCACGATCGAGCCGTCGTCGGCCGGAACCCAGCGCCGACCGCCACTGCCGGCGCAGTCGGCCAGCTCGACGTCGGTGCCGTCAGCGGTGCCGTCACCCGCGGCGCCCATGCAGCGAGGCGTGGTGCGGATCTTGCCGCCGCCGACGTCCCACCGCTGCGCCGCGCTGCTGTTGCAGTCGAAGATGGTCAGGCCGATGAGGTCGTTGGCCATCCCGCCGGGGATGTCGAGGCACCGGCCGAGCGCCCGCAGCGAGTTGTCCGCCGCGTTCAGCGTCCACCGCTGGGCGGAGCTGCCGTTGCAGTCGTAGAGCTGCACCTCGGTGCCGTTGGCGCTGACGCCGCCCTTCACGTCGAGGCACTTGCCGAGCGCGCGGATCGACTCGTCGGGGCCGAAGGTGAGCTCCTGCGCGGGGTGCGCGTGGCACGAGTACATCTGGATCTTCGTGCCGTTCGCGTTGCTGCCGGCGTCGACGTCGACGCACTTCTGCCTCAGTTGCACCTGCTGGTCGGCGCGCATCTGCCAGCCCTGGGTGTCGCGGCCGTTGCAGCCGAAGTACACCACCGGGTTGCCGGTGAGGATCCGGCCGGTCGAGTTGTCGACGCACTTGTCGTCCTTGCCGGTGACCGGGCCGGACGGCAGCACGTCGATGGTCTGGTGGATCCACGGCGCGATGTCGTCGACGCGGACCTGCGTGCCGCCCTGGCGGCTCTCGGTGACCGCGAGGCACCCGTGCTGCCACGACGTCGAGGTGATGCCGGCGAGCTGGTCGCCCGCCAGCGCCGGGCCGCCCGCGTCGCCCTTGCAGGTGTCCCTGCCGGACGGGCTGGTGACGGCGAACGCCGCGGAGCCGAGTGCGCCGACGGTGAACGGCGCGATGCCCGCCTTGTCCGGCACCCACCTGGCCTCGGTGCGGCCGTAACCGATGACCTGCACGGTCGCGCCGGTGGCAGGCGCCGCGGTGGCGATCGGCAGCACGGGCAGGTCGACGACCGGGATCGACAGCTTGACCAGCGCGAGGTCGCGGTCGTCGCGCGGCACGATCCTGGTCGCCTGCTGCACCCGGCCCGCGGTGCCGGTGAGGTCGCCGCGGCCGACGGTCAGCGTGACCGGCCCGGCCGGTGTGCCGTCCGCGTTGTGCGGCACGCATTTCTTCGCGGTGACGACCCACAGCGGCGCCACCAGGCTGCCGGTGCACGCCCCGGTCGCGCTCTGGATCTTGGCGACGTAGCGGTGGACGTCGTTGCCCACGGTGGTGCCGCCACCGACGGCGCTCGCGGCGGTGCCGGCGAGGATGAGTGCGGCGGATGCGAACACGCCGATGGACGCGCGTCTGTACGACGGAGATTTCATCTTGTGCCCCCCAGGTCACGGAAAGTCCGGGGCACATCATGTCAGGTTCAGAGGTATCTGAGAACCGTGCGCAGCTCGTCCCGTCCGGTCACGCCGAGCACGCCGTAGATCGCGTGCAGGTGGTTGTCGACCGTGCGCTTCGAGGTGTGCAGCTGCTCGGCGATCTGCTGGTTCGTGAGACCGGACGTGGCCAGCCGGGCGACCTCGACCTGGCGCCGCGTGAGGTGGGTCAGACCGTCCACCCGCAACGCCGGGGTGCGGACGCCGTCGAAGTCGCGCATCAGCAACGCCTGGCGCGCCGAGGCCTGGGACGAGGCGCGGACGTTGCCCTGGGTCCGGTGCAGGCGGGCGGCGGACGCGAGAGCCTCGGCGGCGAAGAGAGTGGCGCCCATCCGCAGGAAATCGGCCGCCACGGCCTCCAGGACCGTCGGTGCGGCGTGCGCGAGGCCGGTCGCGTGTGCCGCGTAGGCCAGGGGCAGCGGGCCGTCCATCGTGGACGTGAGGGCCGCCAGGCGCAGGGACGTGTCGACGCCGAAGCGCGCCGCGTCGTGCAGGGCCACGGCCTCGGGGCTGTGCAGGCCCAGCTCGGCGCACTCGTCGGCGGCCGCCATCGCCGCGTCGGCCGCGCCGCGGAGGTCGCCCGCCGCGGCGAGCACCCAGGAGCGGGCGACCGATACGGTGGCCCCCGTGGTCCTCCAGGCCGGGCGGCGGGCCTTCTCCGCGCGGGCCAGGGCTTCCTGGGCCAGTGCGTTGTCGCCGCAGACCGCCGCGGCCGCGGCGAGGCTCGACAGCGCGATCGTGTCGAAGAGCCGCGGGTTTTCCGTCGTCTTCGCACAGGCTTCGCGGGCGAAGCGCAGTGCGTGGGATCCATGGCCGCGCATACGCGCACAGAACGACAACACGCCGTACATCGACGTCGGGCCGATGAACGCCAACTCGTCGAACGACATGTCGAGCGTCGACAACGAGAGACTCTCCGCTTCGGCGAGATGGCCCCCGTACGCCAACGCGAAAGTTCGCACGCGCAGCGCACCGTGGTCCGGCAGCTGCAAGTCGCCGATCACCGTCGGCAGCTCGGCTTCGTAGCGGTCGATCTCCTCGCCGACCTCGCGGTACCGGCCTGCCTGCACGAGGCACATCGACCTGATCAGTCGCATGTGGACGGACATGGACGGCACCACGGGTTCGTAGGTCTTCTCCAGCACCGTGTGCACGTTGTAGTAGTGGGCGTCCTGCAACATCCGGACGACCTTCACCCAGTCCCGCAGCTCGTCCGGGAGGCCCGGCACGTCGACGCGGTCGAGCACCGCCCTGGACGCGTCGGCGTCGCCCAGCGCGAAGTAGAGGTTCGTGGACCTGATGATGCCGAGGCGGGTCAGGTCCTCCGCCGACAACGACCCGGCCATGACGTCGGCCAGCGTGGCCTCGGCCTGGTCCGGTGCGCGGCCGTGCATGAGTACCTGGCCGAACACGTAGGCGATCTGCTTCAGCCCGCCCGCGTCGACCGCGGCACGGCACAGGCGTTCGGCGAGCGTCACGTCCCGCGCGGCCCACGCCTGTTCGGCGGCCGCCGCCAGCAGATCGAGTGAAATCGGTGAGCCACCGTCGAGCCGCCACGTCGCGATGCGCATCAGGTCTTCACGACGACGTGCGCCCGTGGCCTCCAGACCGGCGGCCAACGCGCGTTGGTGCGACTGCGCGCGCACGGGAGGACACGTGGCCCGCAACAAGCTGCCGTACAACGGATGTCCGAGCCGCACGACGGTCCGCCGTCCCGACGACTCGACCCGGATCAGCGCACGGGTCTCGAGGTCGTCGAGCGCCTCCTCCTGCACCAGTGACGCCAGCAGGTCCAGCTCGACCGGCTCGGAGTACGCGAGCAGCTCCAGCGCCAGCCGGTGCGCCGGTTCGAGCCGCCCGAGGTTCTCCTGCACGAGCTCGCCGAGCCGTCCGCCCAGCTCGATCGCGCCGTGCCACGACCAGATGCCCTCGACCTCGCGCAACGATCCGACCGCGCGCCCCGAGACCACGAGTTCCCTGAGGTACAAGGGGTTTCCGGCACTGCCCGACCACAGCAACGCCGCCGACCGCGCGTCCAGCGGCCCGTCCAGCGCGCGTTCCAGCAGCTCGTCGGACTCGGCCCGGGACAGGTCTCCGAGCGGGTACCGCTGCAGCAGCCCCTCCTGCCACAACTCGGCGCGCTCACCGGGCCGTGACGTCACCAGCACACGCGCATGCCCGTGACGGATCAGGTGATGCAACATGCCGATGGACGCGTCATCGAGCAGATGCGCGTCGTCCACCACGATCGCCAACGGCTGCGGCTCGGCGAGCAGATGCTCCACGGCACGACCGAGCGGGTTCGCCGTGCGCATGTCCGCGGGCAGCATCGCGGCGAGAGCCCCGAACGGGATCGATGACGTCGCCACCGTGGCGTAACAGCGCCGCACGGTGAACCCGGCCTGCTCCAGCAGCGCCACGACCTCGTCCGCGAGCCGTGTCTTGCCCACCCCGGCGGGCCCGACGAGCGCGGCGCCCTTCCCGGTCGGTTCGGTGAGCGCGGACATCACGTCCCGAAGCTCCCGCACCCTGCCCACGAACGGCCACACAACTCGCAGTGTGCCGAAGATTCCCTCAAGCGCACACAGAGTTTTGCCCGAGTCCGAAAAGGATGGGCACGAAAGTGTGGGCAGCGGCCCCAGATTGATCATCCTTGGCCGAACAGCGCGCGCAGCCCGCCTCGTCCGGTCACACCTACTGCGGCGTACGTCGTGTGCAGATGGTTGTCCACGGTCCGTTTGGCGATGGCGAGCCGTTCGGCGATCTCCACGTTCGTCAGCCCCGTCACGGCCAGACGTGCGATCTCCAGCTGACGGGGTGTCAACGCGGCGAGGGTGCTCGTCACGACCAGACCGGGCGTGGTGGCGCCGTCGAACGACTCCGCGAGCGCCGAGGCCTGCCGCTCCAGCCGTTCGGCCTCACGAGGCCGGTCGTGCAGCCGGGAGAGCCTGCTGGCCTCCGCGAGCGCCTCGGCCGCGTACAAAGTGGCACCGAACGCCGCGAACGCCGCCGCCACCTCCTCCAGCCCCGCCGGGT
>JAVXWK010000557.1:0-6458 GCA_032230575.1 Pseudonocardiales bacterium
TCAAGATCCGCAAGGACCCGGAGTCGCCGAAGATCACCGAGCTGATCGACTACGAGGCGTTCTGCGGTGTCGTGTCCACGGACGCGCAGCAGGCGGCGGCGGGCAACACGATCACGCCGCTCGAGCTGAAGCACAAGCAGGAGTCCGGTGAGGACTTCCTGCTGGTGGACGTTCGCGAGCCGCACGAGTACGAGATCGTGAAGATCCCGGGCTCGATCCTGATCCCGAAGGACAAGATCCTGTCCGGCGAGGCGTTCTCGCAGTTGCCGCAGGACAAGCCGCTGGTGCTGCACTGCAAGTCGGGTGCACGTTCGGCGGAGGCGCTCGCGGCGCTGCACAAGGCGGGCTTCAAGGACGCTGTGCACGTCGGTGGCGGTGTGCTGGCGTGGGCTCGCGAGGTCGACCCGAGCCTGCCGACCTACTAGTTGGGCTGAACGGCGTCCGCAAGTACTGCCAACAGGCATGTTGGTAGTACTTGCGGACGCCAGAACCACTGGGCTATCTGGGTGGTGGCGTGAATCACGGCGTGTCGCGTTCCGCCAACCGGGTGGTCTGAGCAGGTAGCGTGCCGGACCGTGACCCGGACCCCCGAACCGCCCCCAGCGCACGTGCGTGCGGCGTTCGGGGCACGTGACGCCGAGCCGGAGCTGATCGACGGCGGCCCCGCCTGGCGCTGCGGCGACGCGACGATCAGACCCGCGCCGAGGCCGGCCGAAGCCACCTGGATCGCCAAGACCCTCGACGGCCTGGACGTGCCGAACCTGCGCATCGGCAGGCCGCTCAGGTCCACCGACGGCCGCTACGTCGTCGGCGGCTGGTCGGCCACCAAGTTCCTCGCCGGACGGGCCGAAGCGCGCCACGACGAGGTCATCGCCGTGGCTCAGAAGCTGCATCAGGCCACCGCCGACCTGCCCAAACCGCGGTTCCTGGACGCGCGTACCGACGTGTTCGCGGTTGCCGACCGCATGGCGTGGGGCGAGGGGGACGTGCCGCTGGAGGCCGACCTCGGCGGCAGGCTGTTCGAGCTGCTCAACGAAGTTCAGAAGCCGCTCAACCTGAGGTCCCAGGTCGTGCACGGGGATCTGTTCGGCAACGTGCTGTTCGCGGGCAACGCCCCACCCGCCGTCATCGACTTCACGGCGTACTGGCGCCCCGCCGAGTGGGCCGCCGCGGTGATCGCCGTGGACGCCGTCGCGTGGGGCGGTTCGGACCCCGGCCTGCTCAAGCGGTGGAGCCACCTCCCGGAGTGGTCGCAGGTGCTCGTGCGGGCGACGCTGTTCCGGCTCGCCGTGCACGCGCTGCACCCGTTGTCAACGTCACAGTCCTTCGCGGGCTTGGAAAGAGCTGCTCACCAGGTGACCGCACTGCTCTGAGCTGACAACTTTCCACGTTGGAAACATTGCGGAGCATCGGGTTAACGCGCGCTTCTTAGCGTCAGCGGCGTGACCCATTGCCCCTACTGCGCGCTGCAGTGCTCCATGAGCGTCATCGACGGCCAGGTAGCCCCTGGTCCCGGTGGGCTGTGCCAGAAGGGCTGGACGGCGGGGGAGCTGCTGCGCCATCCAGGCCGCCTCACCACACCCCTGCTGCACGGCGAGCCCGTCTCGTGGGACGAGGCGATGGACTTCGTGGTGTCCCGCATTCGGTCCTACGAGCCCGACGAGGTCGCCGTGTTCGGTGGCGGCGGGCTGACCAACGAGAAGGCGTACCTGCTCGGCAAGTTCGCGCGGGTCGCCCTGAAGACCTCGCAGATCGACTACAACGGCCGGTTCTGCATGTCGTCGGCTGCCGCGGCGGGCAACAAGGCGTTCGGGCTGGACCGCGGGCTGCCGTTCCCGTTGAGCGACCTGAAGTCCGCCGACACGATCCTGCTGGCCGGCTCGAACCCGGCCGAGACCATGCCGCCGTTCCTGCGCCACCTGGAGGGCGCGCGGCTGATCGTCATCGACCCGCGCCGCACGCCGACCGCCGAGCGCGCGACGTTGCACCTGCAGAACGCGCCGGGCACCGACCTGGCGCTGGCGCTGGGGTTGTTGCACACGGCCGTGATCGAGGGCGTGATCGACAAGGAGTACGTCTCCGAACGGACTTCCGGCTTCGACGACGCGTGGCGGATCGCGGCGCAGTGGTGGCCGGAGCACACCGAACGCGTCACGGGTGTCTCCGCCGCTGATCAACGCGCTGCCGTGCACATGCTGGCCGGGCGGTCGTACATCCTGACCGGCCGCGGCACCGAGCAGCACGCGTCCGGCACCGACAACGTGTCGGCGTTGATCAACCTGGCGCTGGCACTGGGATTGCCCGGCCGAGTCGGTTCCGGCTACGGGTGCCTGACCGGGCAGGGCAATGGTCAGGGCGGGCGTGAGCACGGGCAGAAGGCAGACCAGCTGCCCGGGTATCGCAAGCTCGACGATCCCGTGGCGCGCAAGCACATCATGGAGGTCTGGGGCGTCGACTGGTTGCCGGGCGTGGGCCGCAGTGCGTACGAGCTGCTCAACGCCGACGACCTCAAGGCGATGCTGGTGTTCGGCAGCAACCCGGTGGTGTCGGCGCCACGTGCTGCCGGTGTCGCGGAACGGTTGAAGGCGCTGGATCTGCTGGTGGTGGCGGACTTCGTGATGTCCGAGACCGCCGCGATGGCCGACGTCGTGTTCCCGGTGACGCAGTGGGCCGAGGAAGACGGCACGATGACCAACCTCGAAGGCCGGATCATCAGGCGCCGCAAGGCACTCGACCCGCCAGCCGGTGTGCGCAGCGACCTTCACGTCATCCACGGACTGGCCGCGCGCCTCGGTTGCGCTGAGAAGTTCCTGACCGAGCCGAAGGAAGTCTTCGAGGAGTTGCGGAAGGCGTCTGCCGGTGGGCCCTCCGACTACTCCGGCATCACCTACGAGCGGCTCGACTCCGAACAGCTGCACTGGCCGGTGCCGTCCGTCGAACATCCCGGCACGCCAAGGCTTTTCCTGGACCGGTTCGCGCACGCCGACGGCCTGGCGCGGTTCATCCCGGTCGACCACCGCGGCCCGGCCGAGCCGCCCGACGAGGAGTTCCCGTTGCAGGCCACCACAGGGCGGGTCCTGCAGCACTACCAGTCGGGTGCGCAAACCCGGCTGATCGGCGAGCTCATGAAGGCGGTTCCCGAGATGTACGAGGAAGTGCACCCCGACACGGCTTCTCGTGCAGGGCTCGCTTCCGGTGAGCCCGCGCACGTCGTGTCCAGGCGGGGAACGGTGACGGCGACCGTGCGGTGCGTGTCGAGCATGCGTGCCGACGCGGTGTTCCTGCCGTTCCACTTCCCCGGTGACGGGCGGGCGAACCTGCTCACCAACCCCGCGCTCGATCCCACGAGCCGGATGCCCGAGTTCAAGGTCTGCGCGGTGCGATTGGAGCGGGCAACATGAGGCGAGTCGTGATCGTCGGTTACGGCATGGCGGGCGCTCGGTTGGCGGACGAGCTGCGGCGCCGCGACCAGGACATCTCCATCACCATCATCGGTTCGGAGCCGCACGCGGCCTACAACCGGGTGCTGCTGTCGACGGTGGTGGCGGGCGCGATGACGCCGCAGTCGACGCGGCTGCACGACGAGAACTGGGCCGCGGACCACAACATCGACCTGCGAGTCGGCCAGGAAATTCTCGAGATCGATCGTCAGAACCGCACGGTGGACGGAATTCCCTACGACGCGTTGGTGCTCGCGACCGGCAGCACCCCCTGGGTCCCACCCGCTGAAGGCCTGCTCGAAGACGGCAAGCTCGCACCTGGCGTCGTCGCCTTCCGCACCCTCGACGACTGCGCCGAGATCGACGCCAAGGCCCACAAGGGCGCACCCGTGGTCGTTCTCGGCGGCGGCCTCCTCGGCATCGAGGCCGCGCGTGGCCTGGCCGGACGCGGTTGCCTGGTCACGGTCGTCCACCCGGTCGGCCACCTCATGGAACGCCAGCTCGACCCCGGCGCGGGCGGCGTCCTGGCCCGTACCCTCGGCCAGCTCGGCATCGAGTTCCGCCTCAACTCCATGGCCGCCAAGTACCTCCCCGGCGACGGCCTGATCCTCGACGACGGCACGCACGTCCCCGCCGAGCTCGTGGTCGTCTCCGCAGGTGTGCGCGCGGAGACCTCGTTGGCGGTCAAGGCGGGGCTCACCGTCGACCGCGGCATCGTCGTGGACGACGCGTTGCGCACCAGCGACCCCCGCATCCACGCGATCGGTGACTGCGCACAGCACCCCGGCACGGTCTCCGGTCTCGTCCAACCCGCGTGGGACCAGGCCGCAGTGCTCGCCGACCGCCTGACCGGCGCCAATCCGGCGTCCCGCTACCGCGGCACATCTGTTGTCACACGGTTGAAGGCACGCGATGTGGACCTGGCCGCGCTGGGTGATGTCCACACCGATGTGGACTGCCCGGACTCGGAAGTCCTGTGCTTCCAGGAACCCTCGCGCGGCCGGTACGCGAAGCTCGTGCTGCGCGACGACCGGGTGGCGGGCGCGATCGTGCTGGGCGCACCCGATGCGGCCGCGACGATCACCCAGCTCTACGACCGCGGAATCCCCGCTCCCACAGACCGTCTGGCGTTGTTGCTGGGACGTGCTCTGCCCGCGGAGGCGGCCAGTCCGGCCGATCTGCCGTCCAGCGCGGTGATCTGCCGGTGCAACACCGTCTCCAAGGGACAGATCGTGTCGGCCTGGCGCTCGGGAGCGGAGTCGTTGCCGCAGCTGGCAGAAGCGACACGGGCGACCACGGGCTGTGGTGGCTGCAAGGACGCTGTGTGCGGATTGCTCGACTGGCTCGGAGCCTCACAGCCGGCCTCGGCGTGATGTGCGGCGGAGTTGTCTCCGCCGTCATCGGCCAGAACCCCTTGGTAATGCTCGGTTCCTAGTTTCTTCGGCAGTCGCCGAACCCCCGTGTGGAGGATGTTCATGAGCTGGATCGACCACTGGGAGCCGGAGAAGCCCGAGTTCTGGGAGTCCACCGGCAAGCGGATCGCCCGCAAGAACCTCGCGCTCTCCATCTTCGCGGAGAACCTCGGGTTCAGCGTGTGGGTGCTGATGAGCATCGTGGTGGTGAGCCTCGGCTCGGTGGGCTTCAACTTCAGCGTGGGCCAGCAGTTCTGGCTGCTGATCGTGCCCAACCTGGTCGGCGCGGTGCTGCGGGTGCCCTACACGTTCGCCGTACCGAAGTTCGGTGGCCGGTTGTGGACCACGATCAGCGCCGGGCTGCTGCTGATCCCGTGCGCGATGCTGGCCTACGCGGTGTCCACGCCGGGCACGTCATACGGCTTCTTCCTGCTGACCGCGGCCGCGATGGGCCTCGGCGGCGGCAACTTCTCGTCGTCGATGGCGAACATCTCGTTCTTCTACCCGGAGGGCAAGAAGGGCCTGGCGCTCGGTATGAACGCGGCCGGCGGCAACCTCGGTGTCGCCATCACGCAACTGATCGTGCCGGTCGTGATCTCCGTCGGCACCGGGATCCACCTCGCCTACGCGGCGCTGATCTGGATGCCGTTCATCGTGGTCGCCACGATCTGCGCCTGGTCGTTCATGAACAGCCTGACCCAGGCCAAGCCGGACGGCACCTCGTACAAGCTGGCGATGTCCAACAAGCACACCTGGGTGATGTCGTTCCTCTACATCGGCACGTTCGGGTCGTTCATCGGGTACTCGTTCGCGTTCCCGTCGCTGATCAAGATCAGCTTCGTGGACTACAAGGGCTGGGTGGCGCTCGCGTTCCTCGGCGCGCTGATCGGCTCGATCGCCCGTCCGGCAGGCGGATGGCTGGCCGACCGGATCGGTGGCGCCAAGGTGACGCTCGCCACATTCGTCGGGCTCGGGGTGGGCACGGTCGGTGTCATGGCCAGCGTGGACATGAAGAGCTTCCCGTTGTTCTTCGGGTCGTTCATCGTGCTGTTCATCCTGGCGGGCGTCGGCAACGGCTCGACGTACCGGATGATTCCGGCGATCTTCAAGACGCAGTCGGACGACGACAAGTCCGCCAAGCGCCAGGCCGCCGCGGTGGTCGGCATCGCGGGTGCGATCGGTGCGGCCGGTGGTGTGCTGGTGAACCTGGTCTTCAAGTTCTCGCTCGAGGGTTCGAAGACGCTGACGCCCGCGCTGACCGCGATTCTCGTCTTCTACGGCCTCTGCCTCGGCACGACGTGGTGGTTCTACCTGCGGCGCAACGTGTTCGCGGCGCGTCCTTCGCTGGCCTACGCGGGCGTGTGACGCACACCGCTCTGAGCAGCGAAGAGAGTTTCCTTTAACACCCGCGAAATATTGCGGACCTTGGGATGACACGCCGCCCGGTGAGCATACCGGGTGAAGGAGGTTTGCCCGATGACTGATTCGGCTCCTAACACCCTGGTCGTGATCGGCAACGGCATGGTGGGCCACCGGCTCGTCGAGATCCTCCGTGACTCGTCGTGGCGGATCGTGGTTTTCGGTGAGGAAGACCGCCCCGCCTACG
>JAVXWK010000958.1:0-6553 GCA_032230575.1 Pseudonocardiales bacterium
ACGCCGTCGAGCGCCGAGAGGTCGAACAGCACCAGCTTGACCACCGCCGCGCCGACCAGGATCAGGCCGGAGATCCGCAAAGCCTTGTTGTTGATGCCCCTGACCAGCAAGAACAGCGCGGCGACGGTCCACGACACCGTCACGACCGAGTGTCCGAAGAGGAACCCGCTCTCGTCCGGCGACACCAGCAAAGCCGCGCACAGCACCGCACCCGCCGCGCCGTAGAGCAGCACGAGCCCGGCGACGATCCACGGGAACGGGTGGCGGGCCGGCTCGCGCAGCACCTGCATCTTCAGCGCGGCCCACGGCGCGGTGGCCGCGTAGATGCCCAGCACGAGCGCCGTGACCAGGCCCGCCGCGTAGTCGCCCGAGTCGACGCTCAGGTAGCGCGGCTCGTCCAGCAGCCACGAGATCGGCACGGCCTGGCCGACCGTCATCAGGAACCCGACGGCACCGAACACGATCGACCCGACCAGCGCGCTCTTCTTGTCCAACCGGGCAGCGAGGAACGCCAGCAGCACCGCCTCGGCCAGCACGATCGCCGTCCGCACGTTGCCGTCCAGAGCGATCACCGTCGTCTGGAACAACGCGAGCATGCCCGTCGCACCGGCCGCCGTGGTGAACGCGCGCGGCAGGTCCGGGACCATCCAGATCGCCAGCAGCACCGCGGCGACCGCACCGGCGAGGATCGAGTTGGCCGGGTCGTTCAGCAGCGTGGTCGCGAACATCGCGGGCAACGCCGAACCCGCGATCAGCGCGATCGCGACGACGTCGTCCGGACGCTTCCGGATCGTCAGCAGAGCGACCACGATGCCGACGACGGTCGTGGCGCCGGCGACTCCGACGATGGTCCACTCGAAGTCCGCCGGGATGGCCTGGGCGGTCGCGAGCAGCGAGGCGATGATCGGCGGGAAGCCGCCGGCGATCGCGAGACCCGGCCAGTTGCGCTGGATCTGGACCGGCGTGCTGGCCATCTTGAGGACCAGCAGGAAGCCGACGAGCAGCACCGTGAAGCCGTCCGTCAAGATCGGCGAGCAGATGGCACACGCTGCGACAACGCCGACCGCGAGCGTTTGCGACTCCCACCGCAACGCGAGCACGACACCGGCGGCCGCGACGCCGAGCCCGACGACGAGGCCCACGCCGGGAGGCAGGTACTCGTACAGGCTCGTGGCGGCGATGACGTCGAGGTAGAGGCCCGCGAAACCGGTCGCGGCGAGCGCGAACGCCCCGGTGCGCCCGGCCGGGTTGCGGTGCAGCCACATGCCGATGCCGATCAACGCGCCGCTGAACACCGCACCGCCGATGACGCGCGGCATCGGGCCGAGCCACCCGCGCTGGATGGCGAGGATCAGCAGCAGCACGAACCCGAGCACGGTGATCGCGCCACCGACCCAGGCCAGCAGCTTCGAGCCCGCGCCGTCCTTGCCGAGCTTCTCGAACAACGTCTCACGCGGCTGCGGAGGCACCCACGGCTGCTGCGGCGGAGGCGGCGGCTGTTGCCACGGTTGCGGTCCCTGCGGCCACTGCGCTTGAGGCGGCGGCTGCTGTGGCCACGGCTGCTGCGGCCCGCCCGCTGTAGTACGCGGGGAGCTTTCGTACTGCAGGACAGGACGCGGGGGCCCCGCGTCCGTCTGAGACCAGGGGCTTGGCGGCGGGGTGGGGGGTGCGGCAGGAGGAGCCACTGCCGGCTCTGGGGTGGGCGGGGGTGCGGTCGCGACCGAAGTGGAGTGCTCCCGCATCTCCGAGCTGATCATCGTCAGCCGCTGCCCGATGGCCGCGAGCTCCAGCGCGAGCCGCTGCTCGTACCCGAGGCGATCCTGTCCGTCCATGTGATCAGAGTGAGGCAGACCACGCCCAGTGACATCCGTACACCTACTCATCCGGCTTGACTACATAGGTGTGTAATCGATTAACTACGCCACCGTGACGACCATGAAGGACGTCGCGCAGCACGTCGGCGTCTCCACGGCCACCGTGTCGCGCGTGCTCAACGGCCATGCCGCACCGACCCCCGAGACCCGTGAGCGCGTGCTCGCCGCGATCGAGGAACTCGGCTACCGGCCCAACGCCCTGGCGCGATCCCTCAGGACCACCAGCACCCAGACCCTCGGTCTGGTCATCAGCGATCTGCTGAACCCGTTCTTCGCCGAGATCGCCCGAGCGGTCGAGGACGAAGCCCGGTCACACGGCTACTGCGTCGTGATCGGGAACGCCGACGAGAGCGCCGAGCAGGAGGCCACCTACGTGCGCACCCTGCTCGACCGCCGGGTGGACGGCCTCCTGCTGTGCCCCGCGACCGACGACCCGAGCCTGGTTCGCGAAGTGAGCGCAGGCGGCGTTCCGCTCGTCCTGCTCGACCGGACGGTCAGGGGCGCCACATGCCCCGTCGTCCGCGCCGACGGCAGCGAGGCATTGACCGCGCTCGCCCGGCGGCTCGTCGGCGCCGGCCACTCCCGCATCGGTGTGATCGCGGGACCGCCGGACACCTCCACTGGAAGAGAACGAACAGACGTCCTCACCGGCGCGCTCGGTGGCGTCGCCCGTGTCGTGCACGGCGACTTCCGGCAGGAGAGCGGCAGCCAGGCCGCCGCGACGCTCATCGACGACGGAGTCACCGCGCTCGTCGTGATGGACAACCTGATGGGCCTCGGCGCGCTGGGCGAGATCCGGGCCCGTGGCATGCAGATTCCGCACGACATCGCACTCGCGGTGTTCGACGACCAGCCGTGGTTCCCGCTGCTCGACCCGCCGATCACGGTCATCGCGCAGCCGACCGTGGAGATGGGCCGTGCCGCCGCCCGCAGCCTGCTCGCCCTGATCAACGGTCAGCAGCCCGACGACGTCCGCCTCACCGCGAAGCTCGTCCTCCGCGGCTCGTGCGGGGAGGCAGAGCTGTGAAGACCCTGATCACCGCTCGCGGCATCACCAAGCACTTCGGCACGACCAAGGCGTTGGACGGGGTCGACCTCGACATCAACGCGGGCGAGGTCCACGTCCTGCTCGGTGAGAACGGCGCGGGCAAGTCCACACTGGTCAAGGTGCTCGCGGGCATCCACAGCCACGACGCGGGCACGATCGAGGGCAAAGCCAGCCTCGCCGTGATCCACCAGGAGCTCGCGCTCGTCCCCGAGCTGTCCGTCGCGGAGAACCTGTTCCTCAACCGGTTGCCGCGCAGGTACGGGTTCGTCGACCGCGCCGAGATGCGCCGCGGAGCCCCGAAGCTGCTCGAACGGGTCGGGCTCGACGTCGACCCGAACGCCAAGGTCAAGGACCTCGGCATCGCCCAGCAGCAGATGATCGAGATCGCCCGCGCGCTCGACAAGAACGCCGGCGTGCTGATCCTCGACGAGCCGACCGCGGTTCTCACCGACACCGAGACCGACCGGTTGCTGCAGATCATGGCTCAGCTGCGCCGCAACGGCGTCGGGCTCGTCTTCATCACGCACCACCTCGACGAGATCCAGCGCATCGCCGACCGCATCACGATTCTCCGCGACGGGCGGAGTGTCGGTGTCCTCGGACCGCGCGCCACCACCCAGCACATGATCGAGCTGATGGTCGGCCGTCCGATCGACGAGCAGTACCCCCGCGCACAGCAGCGTCCTGGCCAGCCACTCCTGCAGATCAGCAACCTCACGAAGCGCGGCGTGTTCGAGGACATCTCCATCGAGGTCCACGCGGGCGAGGTCGTCGGCATCGCCGGCCTGGTCGGTGCCGGCCGGACGGAGGTCGCGCGGGCCGCTTTCGGCGTGGACGACTACGACCGCGGGACGGTCGCGGTCGACGGGAAACCGTTGCCGCGCGGGAACGTCCAGGCCGCCATCAAGGCAGGACTGGGACTCGTGCCAGAAGACCGCAAGGGCCAGGGACTCGTGCTGACGGCGACCGTCGGCGAGAACCTGGAGCTGGCCACGCTGGAGAACCGCGACCAGAAACGCCTGCACGACATCGCGGGCAAGCTCCGGATCAAGGGCCGCGTCGAGCAGCCGGTGAAGGAACTGTCTGGTGGCAACCAGCAGAAGGTCGTCATCGGCAAGTGGCTGCTGGCCGACCCGAAGGTGCTGATCCTCGACGAGCCCACGCGCGGCGTCGACGTCGGCGCCAAGGTCGAGATCTACGAGCTCATCAACCGCATGACCGCGCAGGGCCGGGCCGTGCTGCTCGTGTCCAGCGACCTGCCCGAGGTGATCGGGATGAGCGACCGCGTCGTCGTGATGGCCCACGGAAAAGTCGCAGGCGAACTGCCCAAGGGCGCGACCCAAGACCAGGTGATGGCACTCGCCGTGCAGGAGATTTCGGCATGACCACGATCAGCATTCGCAAGTACGCCAGTGAGAACGGTGCTCTGGCGGGGTTGCTCATCCTCGCCCTGGTCATCGCGATCATGCAGCCCGCGTTCCTCAACGCGCAGAACCTGCTCAACGTCGGCGTGCAGGCCGCGGTCATCGCGATCATGGCGTTCGGCATGACGTTCGTGGTCGTGGCCGGTGGCATCGACCTGTCCGTCGGCAGCATCGCCGCGCTGGCCGCGATGGTCGGCGCACTGACCGCCGGACCGATCGGCCTCGTCGTCGGTGCGTTGTGCGGTCTCGTGAACGGCGCGTTGGTCAGCTACGGCAAGCTGCCGCCGTTCATCGCGACGCTGGCCATGCTGAGCGTCGCGCGCGGTCTGACGCTGGTGTTCTCCGAAGGCCAGCCGCACGAGACCGACGCGCTGGTCACGTTCCTCGGTTCGAACCTCGCGCCGATGGTTCCGTTGCCGCTGCTGCTGATGCTGGCGTTCTTCGGCGTCACCGGCCTGATTCTCACCCGCACCAACCTCGGCCGCCGCATGTACGCGATCGGCGGCAACGAGGAAGCAGCCAAGCTCAGCGGCATCGACGTCCGGAGGCAGAAGCTCTGGATCTACGCGCTGAGCGGCCTGTTCGCCGCCGCCGCGGGCCTCGTGCTCGCGGGACGGCTCGGGTCCGCCGGTCCGCAGGCAGCGGCCGGCTACGAGCTCGACGCCATCGCCGCGGTCGTCATCGGCGGTGCGTCGTTGTCCGGTGGCGTTGGCCGCGCCACCGGGACGTTGGTCGGCGCACTTGTGCTCGCCGTCCTGCGCAACGGCCTCAACCTGCTGCAAGTGCCGCCGTTCTGGCAGCAGGTCGTCATCGGTGTGGTGATCGCTCTCGCCGCGCTGCTCGACTCACTTCGCCGTCGCTGAGATATCCCGAACAGGTAAGGAAAACACCAATGAAGGTGACCCGACGGATCGCGCTGACGCTCGGCGCCGCAGCTCTGCTGGCGACCGGGTGCAGCGGGACCGGGGCGTCCGGAGGAAGCGGCATCACGATCGGCCTCGCGGTGTCCACTTTGAACAACCCGTTCTTCGTGCAGCTGCAGCAGGGTGCGCAGGAGATGGCGGAGCAGCTCGGCGCCAAGCTGACCGTGGTCGACGCGCAGAACGACGCCACGAACCAGGTCAACCAGGTGCAGACGCTGGTGACCCAGGGCGTGAAGGTGATCATCCTGAACCCGGTGGACTCCAAGCAGTCCGCGCCCGCGGCCAAGGCGGCCGAGATGGCGAACATCCCGCTGATCTCCGTCGACCGCTCGGTCGAGGGCAAGGTCGCCGCGGAGGTCGCCTCGAACAACGTCTCCGGCGGCAGCCTCGCGGCCATCGAGCTCGGCCGCGCCACGTCCGGCGAGGTCGCACACCTCAAGGGCATCCCGGGCGCGTCGGCGTCGCGTGACCGCGGCCAGGGCTTCGAGCAGGGTCTGAACAGCGGCAACATCAAGATCGCCGCCACGGCCGTCGCGGACTTCGACCGCGCCAAGGCCCTCAACGAGACCACGAACCTGCTGCAGGGCCACCCCGGTCTCAAAGGCATCTTCGCCGAGAACGACGAGATGGCGCTCGGTGCGATCAAGGCGCTCGGCGCCCGTGCCGGCAAGGACGTCATGGTCGTCGGCTTCGACGGCACGCCGGACGGTCTGAAGGCGATCCAGGACGGCACCATGGTCGCGACCATCGCGCAGCAGCCGAAGCTGCTCGGCTCCAAGGCCGTCGAGCAGGCGGTCAAGGCCGCGAAGGGCGAGGCCGTTCAGCAGGTCGTCGATGTCGAGGTGAAGGTCATCACGAAGCAGAACGTGGCAGAGTTCAGCAAGTGACGAAGCCTCTGCTTGTTCTCGGGTCCGCCAACGCCGACCTCGTGGTCGAGGTCGGCAGGCGGCCCGGCGGCGGCGAGACCGTGCTCGGCGGTGACACCGTCGTGCTGCCCGGCGGCAAGGGTGCGAACACGGCTGTAGCCGCGGCTCGCGTCGGCGCTTCCGTCGCACTCGTTGGCGCTGTTGGTGGAGACGGGTACGGCTCGCTGCTGCGCGAGTCGCTTGAAGATTCGGGCGTGGACACCGCGCTGGTGAAGACTTCCGCGCGGCCCACCGGGATCGCTTACATCACCGTGACTCCGGACGGCGAGAACTCCATCGTCGTCTCCCCCGGCGCGAACGCCGACGTCTCGAAGTCCGATGTGGACGCTCTGTCGTTCGACGGCGCGCAGGTGCTGGC
>JAVXWK010000960.1:0-4198 GCA_032230575.1 Pseudonocardiales bacterium
TGTGTGGTCGCCGCCCCGTCGAAGCTGCAGCGGCCCTCGGGTGACCGGGTCAAGACCGACGCCAAGGACGCGGTGCATCTGGCACGGTTGTTGCGGCTGGACGAGATCACCCCGGTCGCGATCCCGACACCAGGGCAGGAGGCGGCGCGGGATCTGGTCCGGGCACGCGAGGACTGCCGTGGTGATCTGATGCGGGCCCGGCATCGGCTGTCGAAACTGTTGCTGCGCCACGGAATCATCTACTCCGGCGGGCACGCCTGGACCGGTGCCCATGACGCCTGGCTGCGCCGGCAGCGGTTCACCAGCCCCGCGGTCCAGCTGACATTCGAGTCCGACTACGACACGGTGCTCACGGTCAAAGCACGCCGAGACCGGCTCGACGAGGCCATCACGACCATGTCCGCCGACAGCGAGTTCACCCCAGTGGTGCGCAGGCTGGGCTGCCTACGCGGCATTTCGACGCTGACCGGTTTCGCCCTGGCGGTCGAGCTTGGTGACTGGCACCGCTTCACCGGAAGAACGATCGGATCGTTCGTCGGCCTGGTGCCCAGCGAGAGTTCCTCGGGAGCGTCGCGGGTGCTGGGTTCGATCACCAAGACCGGCAATACCCATGCGCGGGCGGCTGCTGGTCGAAGCGGCCTGGCATCACCGCGCCCGCTACGCACCCGGCAAGATCATGCGGGAGCGCTGGGAACTCGCCCCGCCCGAGGCCAGGGCCCGCGGCGATGCCGGCAACCGGCGGCTGCACGACCGCTGGATCGGCTTCAACCTGCGCCGCAAACCCACGGTCGTCGCCTGCGTCGCCATCGCCCGTGAACTGGCCGGCTGGTGCTGGTCCCTGGCGGTGATGGACGACTGACCACACCACAAGACCCGCTTCGCCGTCATCGTTGCGACGGGACAGCAGCGCGTGGAGCGACCCGCGACAGGACTATGAGCAGCCGGCTCCGCCGGCGACGCTCGACTCTAGACACGCGGTCCGCTCCTGCCGAACAACCCGTCCTGCGGTAATCAACCCGCGCATATCAGTCTGACCGCGCGTCGCCAACGACACGCTCACCCCACCCGCAACACCGCGACGAAGCACGAGGCGCCCGCCGGGAACATCCTCGCGGGCGCCTCACCTTGCCCCTTGACAAGAGGCCACTACATATCAGTCCTTTCCAGCCATCTTCCGCAGCATCGCGTTGTAGGCCTCGAGGTCGGCGTCGCCATCGGCGTCGGCCTTGCGGTCCAGCCGCTTCGCCTCCCGGCCGTCCTGCCGCGCCCACTGCGCGAGCAGGGCGACCATCACCACCAGCAACGGGATCTCCCCCGCCGCCCACGCGATGCCGCCGCCGAGTCGCTGGTCCTCCAGCAGGTTCTGCACCCACGGCAGCGCGAGACCGCGGTAGAACTGCTCGCCGATGACGTTCTGCGAGCTCATCAACACGATGCCGAAGAACGCGTGGAACGGGATCGACGCGAACAGCAGCCCCAGCCGTCCGAGCGGCGGCAGCTTGTTCGGTGACGGGTCCACGCCGATCACGGGCCAGTAGAAGACGTAGCCGACGAGGATGAAGTGGGCGTTCATCGCGAGATGCGCCCAGTGGAACGGCAGCGCGGCCTCGAACAGCCCCGAGAAGTACAGGGCGTAGAAGGAACCCACGAACAAAGCCAGCGCCACAAAGGGGTTCGTCAGCAGCCGTGCGACCGGTGAGTGCACAAAGGCCAGCACCCACTCTCGTGGCCCCGGCACTTCTTTGCTGACCGGCAACGCGCGCAACGCCAGCGTGACCGGTCCACCGAGGACGAACAGGATCGGCGTCAGCATGGAGAGCACCATGTGCGCTTCCATGTGGATGCTGAACATCGCGGGCGAGTACCGGCCCATGCCCGACGACGTGGCGAACAAGAGAGAGAAACAGCCGCACAGCCACGCGACCGTGCGTCCGACCGGCCATTTGTCGCCGCGCTTGAGGAGCTTGCGCACGCCCACCACGTAGAGCACGGCGAAAGCCAGTGCCGCGGTGCCGTAGATCAGGTCGAAGCGCCAGTCGAACAGGATG
Organism: Pseudonocardiales bacterium; assembly: GCA_032230575.1. GTDB lineage: Bacteria > Actinomycetota > Actinomycetes > Mycobacteriales > Pseudonocardiaceae > Lentzea. Next base: position 2,049 of record JAVXWK010000960.1, read on the forward strand.
CGTGCCAGCGTCGGCGGCCCGTCGAGGTCGTAGCCGATGGCGAGCTCCGTGCGGCTGGGCAGTTCGAGGCTGCCGCCGGGCGGAGGCGTGCGGGCGAGCGCCACGGCCAGGCCGATCGTGAACATCATCAGCAGCACTTCGAGGCCCGCGAGCTTGAGCAACGCGTGCGGCTTCCCGTCGGCCACGCCCTTCACGCCGCGTTCGCGCTGGAAGTAGCCGAACACGCCGAGCAGCAGCAGACAGGCCAGCTTGCCCAGCGTCAGCCAGCCGTAGGTCGACGTCACGAGGTCGGTCGGCGTGATGCGCACGAGGGCGTTGACCACACCCGAGACGGCCATGACGATCCAGCAGACCAACGCCAGCTTCGAGAACCGCGTCGCGGCCAGCGGCAGGTGAGCGCCGCCACTCCTGCCGTGCGCGAGCAACGCGATGAGACCGCCCACCCACAACACGACGGCGATGAGGTGGAACAACAGGCTGTTCGTCGCCATGTCGTGCGAGCCGCCCGACGACGAGTGGCCGGTGACCGCAACCGGCACCAACGCGAAGACCGCCAGGAACAACAGGACCGTCGTCCATCCCCACGACAGCACCAGGCGGCATCCCAGCGCGAGCAACGCCACGACGATCGCCGTCAGCATCCAGGCCTTCGACTGCTCCACGAGCATCGCCGTCGCGATCATCTGGCTGAAGCCGAACGAGCTGAGCGGCCGGTCGATCGAGGCTGCTGTGTTGAACGGCACGGAGAGAATCGCGCCCACGAGCCACACGAGCGCGAACCACCCGGCGGTGCGCATCGCGGCGTAACCGTCGGCTGCGAGAGTGCCGGACTTCTGCGGTGGCACGAGGAACGCCGCCAGCAGCAACGAGCCGATGGTCACCACAGCGCCGGTCTCGGTCAGCACTCGCACGATCAACAGTCCGAGCGGCGGGTTGGGCGAGAGCGCGCTGAACGCGATGGCCACGAGAGCCGCCACCGCGAACCCGATGACGACTAGGGGCACCAATCCCGTTCTGGTGGAGCGTTCGATTGCCACGTTCAGGAGCCTACGACCCTCTAGTGTTGCGCCGTGTGAGACGTACTCTCCTCCTCCTGCTCGCCCTCTTGACGGTGTCCGGCTGCGCGTACCACATCCAGGGCGAACCCATCGCGGCTCCGCTGCCGCCGCTCGCCATCGCGACGCCGCGCAAGACCGAGGGCGTCGACCCGTGCAAGCTGGTCACGGAGAAGGACCTCAAGCCCGTCGGGACGCTCAAGTTCCCGGCCGCGCCACGCGCCGAGATGCCGAACTCGTGCCTCTTCACGTTGAAGGAGAACGCGTACGTGGTGGTGGCGGTCCCCTACCGGTCGTTCGACCAGTCGAAGAACATCCAGAAGGACGGCCGCGAGGTCCAGACCGGCAAGCACGCCACGTGGCTCAGCTGCGGTCAGCAGGAGAAGGACATGGTGTGCACGGCCACCATCGCCGTGACGCACAACGAGTCGTTGTTGGTCGCCATCGGCATGAACGGCGGCACCGAGACCAAGGCGCGTGACCTGCTGGAACCGATCAGCCAGGAAGCGCTCAAACGGATGCCGGCTGCCTAGCCGCCTTCTTCGCGAACCACGTCGCCGGGATGATCAGCGCGGTGACGAGCGCCACGAACCCGAGGGACACCACGAGAGAGCTGACGTGCGCCAGCCCGCCCACGATCGGCGGGCCCGCGAGGAACCCGGTGTAGGCGATCGTCGTCACCAGACCCAGCTCACGTTCGCCGCCGCTGCCGTCAGCGCGTTTGCCGATCTCGCTCGCCAGATCCATGACCACGGGGAACGAGAACGCGAGCCCCAGTCCGGCCAGGCCGAACCCGAGGTAGCCGGCGGCCGGCAGAGGTACCAGGACGGTGAGTGCCAGGCCCGTTGCCGCGAGACCTCCACCTGCTGCGAGCAGACGATGCGGGCCGAGCGTGCGTTGGATCGGCTCGCCGAACCACCGTGCGAGCGCCATCGTGACCGAGAAGCCCGCATAGGCGTATGCACCCGCCGCGTCACCCATGCCCCGCTCACGCACCATGAACAACGCCGACCAGTCCGCCGCCGCCCCTTCCGCGATGGCACTGCACAGCGCAACGCTCGCCAACAGCCAGAGCACCGGGCTCTTGAGCACGTT
>JAVXWK010000961.1:0-2648 GCA_032230575.1 Pseudonocardiales bacterium
TGTGTGGTCGCCGCCCCGTCGAAGCTGCAGCGGCCCTCGGGTGACCGGGTCAAGACCGACGCCAAGGACGCGGTGCATCTGGCACGGTTGTTGCGGCTGGACGAGATCACCCCGGTCGCGATCCCGAATATCAGTCCTCGTCGTCGGCGGCTTTGCGCCCGCGGATCACGATCCCGTCGCCGAACGACACGTCGCCGCCGATCTGGTGGAACTGCATGATCGGCCCGGTCACCTCGCCGTGCGCGACGTTGATGACGTTCATGTGGACCTGCACGATCTCGAACTCGTCGTCTTCTTCCCCAGTCATACCCGGATTATCCGTCCTGGCCGCAGATCGTTAGCCATAGAACACGTGTTCGATTATGCTGCGTGACATGCGCCAGGGATCACTGTTCGACCTGGAGGCGGAGCCCGCACTGGCCCCGCTTGCCCCGCGCCGCACCGAGCTCGGCCACGGCGCGTGGATCGACGTGCAGCCGGGCTGGCTCGCGGGCGCCGACGCACTCTTCGACCAGCTCGTCGACGAGGTGCCGTGGCGGGCGGAACGCAGGCAGATGTACGACAGCGTGGTCGACGTGCCACGCCTGCTCTGCTTCTACAGCGGCCGCCTCCCGTTCGACGTCCTCACCACGGCCCGCGACACGCTGAGCCGCCACTACCTGCCCGAGCTGAAGGAACCCTTCACCACCGCGGGCCTCTGCTACTACCGCGACGGCCGGGACAGCGTGGCGTGGCACGGCGACACGATCGGCCGCGGTCAGACCGAGGACACGATGGTCGCGATCGTCAGCGTCGGCACGCCCCGAGCACTGCTGCTGCGCCCACGCGGCGGCGGCGAGACGCACAAGTACGCGCTGGGGCACGGCGATCTGCTCGTGATGGGCGGCTCGTGCCAGCGCACCTGGGAGCACGCGATCCCGAAGACGTCGAAGGTCGTCGGCCCCAGGATCAGTGTTCAGTTCCGTCCGCACGGGGTCCGATGAGCCTGCTGGTCACCGACTGGAGCAGCATCAGCAGCAGGCCCCAGTAGTTGATCAGCGGTACCAGCGCGAGCGCGATCAGCAGCAGGACCGGCGGTGTCACGGATGCGATCACCACGCGCGGGGTCAGGTTGTCCCGGTTCACGAGCAACGTCATCGCGCTCAGCAGCGCACTGCTCGCCAGAATCGTGCCGACGTAGAAGAACTGCGTGAACGTGTCGTTGCCGTACTCGCCGACCAGCCCGGTCGGAAACGGCACCACGACGATCGTGAGCACCCACGCCATGTTCAGCAGCATCAACGGATGGGTGTACTCGCGGACGTTCTCGAAGATCCGGTGGTGCGCCATCCACAACTGCGCGATCACGGCGAAGCTCAGCAGGAAGCTGAGGATCTGCGGCAAGTGGTGGGAGATCAGCTCGGCCGGGCGCCCTGCACCCGGCTCCGAGATGATCTCCACCAGCGGCAGCACCAGCAGCGTGATCGCGATGGCGGCCACTGCGTCGGTGAAGAGAACTAGACGATCGGGATCACGCTTCATGGACACCCGATCAACCTAGTCCGTTGTGGACGACTAGATCACGTCAATGAACACAGGATTCGCGTAGAACCAGAGATCCGCCCACGGGTCGGCGTTCGCGACCTCGTCGACCATCGGGTCTCCGGCGGACGTGAGGCGCTTGCCGTCGCTTCCCCGCAGCCGCAGGTAGAACGAGCGCTCGACGCCTTTGAACGTGTGCGTGAACCGGATCTTGCCCCGGCGCGGCACCTCGAACGTCTTCGTCACGGAGGTCTCCGGCGCCAAGAACACGTCACGGTCGACGGCAGGACCGGTCACCGGGCCCGAAACCAGGTCGACCTTGGCCAGAACGGGCATAACGCCCGACGCGTTGGGACCGGCCGCACGGTCGATCTCGATCGTCACCTCGACGTCGCCGCCGCGCCGGATGAACGTCCGCCCGCCCAGCGTCACGCCGCGCAGGTCGTCCCGGGTCCGCACGCGCAGCGAAAGGCCCTCGACGAGCCTGCCGTGCGCCGCGAACACCTTGCCGGACTGCAACCCGCGCATGACGTCCACATAGGACCGCGACCGCGCACCCACGACCGTCGCACCGTACTGGCCGGGGAAGAAGTCGCTGTACGGGACCTGCTTCACGCCGGTGTCGACGGGCGCACCCCTGCTGCCGGTCTGGTGGTAGTCCTGGCTTCCCGGGACCAGCGTGTCCTCGTGGACCGCGTGCACGTCCGAGTTCGACGTGACCCACCACGGCCGGCCTTCCGCGAGCATCGCGTCCCACAGGCCTCCGACCTTCGCGGTCATCCAGTCGAAGCCGCCGTGCGTGCGGTAGGACTCCGCCGGAAAGCCGGGCCACGAGTCGGCCAGCGGGGCGGTGAGGTCGTAGTAGCCGCGAGCGCGGCCGGGGCCGCCCGCCGACTTCGGGATGCCCGCCGCCTGATGGCCCGGCGCACCCTCCATCCCGACCGCGACACCGGGGGCCGCGTCCCGCCAGCCGCGCAGCTCGTGAGGGCTGTCGAGACCGCGCCTGGCCGGGTGGTTCGCGAACATCAGCGCGATCTCGGTCCGTCCGGAGAGGACCTGTGCCTCCAGGAACCGCAACGCGGCCAGGTCTCGCGGCTCGCCGTCTCCCGCGATGCGGCTGTCGTAGG
>JAVXWK010000988.1:0-4823 GCA_032230575.1 Pseudonocardiales bacterium
TGCACCAGTACGCCGACTGCGACATCGACACCCGGCTCGCCGACGGCCGTCCTGTCGGTCTCGAGGTGCGGACGTCGTATCCCGAAGAGGGAGACGTGGCCGTGCGGGTGACCAGGAGCGGCGGCGAACCCTGGTCGATCAGTCTGCGCGTGCCCGACTGGGCGGCCGGGGCGGTGCTCACCGTGGATGGGGAGCGCAGCCCGGTCGCACCAGGAGAGACCGTTCTGACCCGCGAGTGGGCCGTGGGTCAGGAGATCCGGCTGGAACTGCCGACGCGACCGCGGTTCGTCTGGCCGGATCCGCGCATCGACGCGGTGCGCGGGTGTGTCGCGGTCGAACGCGGACCGCTCGTGCTGTGCGCGGAGTCGTTGGGGGAGAACGACCTCGACGCGCTGAGGGTCTGGACCGGGCAGGACCCGGAGCAGGCAGGGGACGGCGCGGAGGTGCGGGCGCGGTTCGAGGCGCCGCTGGACTCGTCGTGGCCGTACGGCGATCCGTCCGGCAGACCGGGAACGCCCGTCGCGTTGCGCCTCACGCCTTACCACCGCTGGGCCCGCCGTGGCCCGTCCACCATGCGGGTCTGGCTGCCCACCACCTGAACACCGTCTCAAAGGAGAGACCGTGAAAGCGATGCTCGCGGCAGTCGTGCTGCTGCTGGCCACCGCGGCGTGCGGTGCGGACGAACCCGGTGCCGCCGACGACGGCGCGACCCTGACGCTGTGGACCCGCGCGGCGACCGAGTCGGTGTCCAAGGCCTACGCCGACGCGTACAACGCCGGACACCGCAACAGGATCGAGGTCACCGCGTACCCCAACGAGGAGTACCCGGCGAAGCTCGCCTCGGCCGCGGGCGCCAAGTCGTTGCCGGACCTGTTCGCCGCCGACGTGGTGTTCGCACCGCAGTACGCCGCGCAGGGACTGTGGTCCGACGTCACCGACCAGTTCAGGTCCTTGCCGTTCAAGGACTCCGTTGCCCCCTCCCACGTCCGTGCGGGCACGTGGGAGGGCCACAACTACGCGGTGCCGCACACGATCGACCTGTCGGTGCTGTTGTACAACAAGGACCTCTACGCCAAGGCCGGTCTGGATCCGGAGAAGCCGCCGCGCACGCTGCGCGAGTTCGCCGAGCACGCCCGCAAGATCGACCAGCTCGGCGGTGACGTCAACGGCACGTACTTCGGCGGGAACTGCGGCGGCTGCGTCGAGTTCACGCTGTGGCCGTCGGTGTGGGCCGCGGGCGGAGAGGTGCTGGACGCCGACGGCCACAGCTCGAAGATCGACTCACCCGAGATGGCCGAGGTGTTCGCGCTGTACCGCGATCTCTACGACCAGGGTGCCGCGTCACCCGCGTCGAAGGGCGAGGCGGGACCGACCTGGCTCGGCGCGTTGCAGGGCGGCAAGGTCGGCATCGCGCCCGGCCCGTCGGTGTGGCTCGACGCCATCGAGGCCAAGGGCGTCAGGACCGGCATCGCGCCGATTCCCGGGATCAACGGCGGCGAGTCCACGTTCGTCGGCGGCGACGCGATCGGCATCGGCGCGACGAGCTCGAAAGCCGCGCAGGCGTGGGACTTCCTGGCCTGGACGATGTCGGACGAGGCCCAGGTCGAGGTGATCGCGAAACGCAAGGGCGTGCCGGTCCGCACCGATCTGGCGTCGAACAAGTACTCCTCGGCCGATCCGCGACTGGTCACCGCCAACAACCTGGTGGCCAAGGGGAAGACGCCGTACGCCCGCAACTTCAACGCCACCTTCAACGACCCGCAGGGGCCGTGGCTGACCACCGTGCGCGGCGCGCTGTTCGGTGACGCGTCGGCGGCGCTGCTGGCGGGCAACGAGGCGATCACCAAGTCGTTGCGGCAGGAGTGACCCGTGCGCAGGCGAGCGGTCAGCGGAGCTCTCTACGCCACACCCGCGGCGGTGCTGGTGGGGTTGTTCTTCGTCGTTCCGCTGCTGCTCGTCGGCTGGATGTCGCTGCACCGCTGGCCGTTGCTCGGCAAGCCCCGGTTCAACGCGCCGGCCAACTACGCGGCGATCGCGGACAACGCCCTGCTGGGCGACGCGGTCCGGTTCACCTTGAAGTACACAGTGCTCATCACGGTGTTGCTGTTCGCCATCGCGTTCGGGCTCGCGTTGCTCGTGCAGAACCGCAGGCCGGGCGTCGGGTTCTTCCGCACCGCGTTCTTCCTGCCGATGGCCGTGGGGTTCGCGAGCGCCTCGCTGCTGTTCCTCGGGTTGCTGAGCGAGGAGATCGGGCCGGTGCCGTTGAGCGGGGACAGCCCGGCGCTCGGATCGGCCGTGCTGCTGGTGCTGTGGCGGTTCGCGGGGTTCAACATGCTGATCCTGCTGACCGGGCTGCAGGCCATCCCGCTCGACGTCTACGAGGCCGCGCGGATCGACGGCGCGACCCGGTGGCAGCTGTTCAGCCGGATCACCGTGCCGTTGATGCGGCCGACGATCGCGCTGGTGCTCACCATGATGATCACCGGGTCGCTGCTCGCGTTCGACCAGTTCTGGATTCTCACGCGCGGAGGGCCGGACAACAGCACGACGTCGCTGGTGATGGTGATCTACCGGGAGGCGTTCGTCCGGCTCGACCTCGGTTCGGCGGCGGGGATCTCGGTGGTGTTGCTGGTGTTGCTCGCGGTTCTCGGCTCGGTCCAGTTCGCCGTCCTGCGCAGGAGGCCGGCATGAGGACCTACTACTTCACCGGCACGGCGCTGGCGATCTTGTTCCTGTTCCCGCTGGCGTGGAGCGGATGGGCGTCGGTGCGCACCGACACCGGGTTCGGCCTGGAGAACTACGCGCGGCTGTTCAGCTCCGCCAACGGGATCCGCGCGGTGCACGTGCTCAACAGCGTGATCGTCAGCGCGCTGACCGTGGCCGGCACGCTGGTCGTGTCCACATTGGCCGGTTACGCGTTCGGCCGGTTCAGGTTTCCCGGCCGCGACCTGCTCTTCCTGCTCACGCTCGCGATCCTGATGGTGCCGTACGCGACGATCCTGATCGCCCTGTACGTGCTGCTCGGCCGGCTCGGGCTGGAGGACTCGCTGGTCGGGCTGAGCCTGGTGCTGATCGTGTTCCAGCTGCCGTTCTCGGTCTTCATGATGCGCAACAGCTTCGAGGCCGTGCCGACCGAGCTCGAGGAGTCCGCCCGCGTCGACGGGTGTTCCAGCTTCGGCACGCTGGTGCGGATCATGCTGCCGGCCGTGCGGCCCGGCCTGGTCACCGTGGGGCTGTTCGCGTTTCTCGCGTCGTGGAGCGAGTTCTTCGCCCCGTTGATCCTGCTCAACTCCACCGGCAAGTTCACCGCGATACTGGCCGTGGTGAACATGCGCACCGCCAGCCACGGCTCGATCGACTACGCCGCCCTCGAAGCGGGTGTGGTGTTCATGGCGGTGCCCTGCCTGGTGCTCTTCGCGTTCCTGCAACGCAGCTACGTCCGGGGGTTCACCTCGGGCGCCCTGAAAGGCTGAGGAGATCAGCATGATCCGAATGTGGAAGGGATTCGTGGCCGCGCTGTTCGCGGCGGTGATGGCGGTGGGCGTGGCGGCGCCTGCGAGAGCGGACACGTGGAACCCGCCCGCGAACCTGGTGACCCCGCTGAACCAGGTCTGGCAGCACGTGGAGAGCACTTACGGAGATCTCTACGGCTTCCGCAACTACGGGTGGGACCAGCTGTTCGCCAACCAGGGCTACCTGAACTTCTGCGTGCGCTGGGACTCGCCCCAGCCGGTGACCGCGCAGCAACGCGACGCCGTCCACGCCCAGCTCGCCCGCCAGTACAGGAAGTGGATGGACGCGATGGCGGGCCACAACAACTTCCCGTACGCGTCCGTGCCGATCAAGGTCGTCGGCTGGGCCGTGCGCGATCGCAACCAGCTCAAGTGGACGGACAACTCCGTCGACATCTACGTCAACGACATCCGCGAGAACGCACCGCAGTGCTCTGAAGGCTGCGGCAGGTTCTTCAACCGGGGTGGCACCTATCCGCGTTGCCCCGGTGGAGTCGCGCGGCACTACGACCAGTCGCTGTGGCTCACGGCCGGCTTCGGCGGCGGTGCGGGTGGCGACTGGGGGCAGCGGATCGGCAGCGAGTACTTCATGGGCAACCTGAACTCGTCGGACGTGCACATCTTCCTGCACGAGGTCGGGCACACGTTCGGGCTGGACGACTTCTACGACTGGACACCCAGCGGCGTCGACCGGTTCATCATGAAGGCGGGCAGCTCGACCGTGATCACCGAGTTCGACAAGTGGATGCTGCGCGACTTCTGGCGGCACCTGAAGAACAGGTACGGGTTCTAGAGCCATGATCACTCCCTCTCGACGCACTGTGCTGCGTGCGGGCGCGTTCGCCGTCGCGGCGTCGGCGTTGCCCGCACGCGCGCTCGCCGCGGCCCGCCCCGACTTCGGGGTGTCCGCCGAGCTGTTCCCGCTCGGGTCGGTGTCCCTGCTGCCCGGCCCGTTCCGGGACAACACCCTCCGCACCCACGCCTACCTGAAGTTCCTCGACCCCGACCGGCTGCTGCACACGTTCCGGGTCAACGTCGGCCTGTCGTCCGGAGTCGTCCCTTGCGGAGGGTGGGAGTCGCCGTCCACCGAACTGCGCGGCCACTCGACAGGACACGTGCTGAGCGCGCTGGCCCAGGCGTTCGCCGCGACCGGTGACACGGCGTTCTCGATGAAGGCGAACTACCTGGTGGAGCAGCTGGCCGTGTGCCAGGACCGGGCGCGAATGGCCGGGTTCAGCACCGGCTACCTGTCGGCGTTCCCGGAGAGCTTCATCGGCAGGGTCGAGGCCCGCGAACAGGTCTGGGCTCCCT
>JAVXWK010000993.1:0-3980 GCA_032230575.1 Pseudonocardiales bacterium
ACGCCGTCGACGATGAGCAGGCAGCGGTCCTCAGCCGAACGCCCCTTGTTGGCCTCGGCGACAACGGAAGCACACGCCCGCACCGGCATCCGGACGCCCGTGCTCGACTGCACCCACGTGACGCCGACGGCACGCGTCTGCGGCGTAATAGCGCCGCGCAACCGTGAAGCGACCTCGTCCTCAGTGACGCGAGCGGAATCGGCGTACAGCGTCCCGATCCTGACCTTCGCGCCGACCCGCCCGGCCGCCAGTTGAGCGGCCTGCTGGTGCCACGCGTGGTCCTGGTCGCTGAGCAGCAGCTCCTGGTCCGCGCGCAGCCGCAACCCGCCGTAGACGATCGACAGCCCGATGGTCGTGTTGGGCACCAACGCGATGTCGTCCGCCGCACCGCCGACGTACTGCCCGAGCGCCGCGGCCACCTCGTCGGCCTGAGCGGGCATCAGGTCGTGCGAGTTGGCGTCGAGCCCGCGCTTGAACGTCTCGACCGCCGCACGGACCTCACGAGGGTTCGACGCCAGGTAGAACAGCCCCAGGTTGGTCAGCGTCGGGTCCAGCCGGAACTCGCGGCGCACGGCGCCCCAGTCCACTCCAGGCGCGGCCGACGCGGCGGTCGGCGTGACGGCGAGAAGTCCGGTCCCCACGAGGAAATCACGACGATCCATGCCTCCCATAGAACCGCTCGCGGACGTTGTTGGACAGCGGTTTCCGGTCAGGAGCGAACGGAATTCCGGTGTTCAGCGCTTTCGCCCCGATCGTGAACAACTCGCCGAGCATGCTCACGCCGATCGACAGCTGCGTCGGCGCGTGCCCGCCGATCAGCAGTCCCAGCCCTAGCGACGCACCGAGCGATGTCACCCACACGAGCAACGTCCACGGCGTGTACCGCTGCCACAGGTGCCCGTCGCGCTCGAACAGCCTGATCGTCATGCCCCTCAGCGCGCCGAACGCGAACCCGGCGGCCAGAGGCAGCAGGTAGATCAGGTGGAAGCCCTCCAGTGCGCGGATCCCGAAGAACAGCAGGAACGCGGGCGGGGCCAGCAGGTCCCGGGCGTTCAGCGGCTCACCCATGAACCGGCGCACCAGCACGTACAGCACACCGGCCGCTATCAGCACATACGTCATCGCATCCCCCTAAGTAGCATGACCTTGCTACTTAAACTAGCAGGCTCATGCTACAAAAGGGAGGTGTCTCCGAGAGTCGTCGATCCCGTCGCCCGCCGCCAAGCCGTCGCCGAGGCGGTGTTCCGCGTGGTCGTGCGGGACGGCGTCGAACAGGCCTCACTGCGCAACGTGGCCGTGGAAGCCGGCCTCGCGATCGGCTCGATCCGGCACTACTTCGACAGCCACGACGACATGATCATCTTCGCGGTGGAGGCACTGATCCACTCGATAGACGAACGCGTGATGGCCCACGTGCGGTCACTCGGCGACCGCACGGGAGATCTCCGCCGACCGGGAGAACGCGTGCTGTCCGAGGTGCTGCCCCTCGACGACCGCAGGCGCGACGAAGCCGTGCTGTGGCTGGCTTTCGCGACCGCGGCACGCACCCGCCCGTCGCTCAGGCCGCACGCCGAACGGCTCTACGACGGGTTGCGTCAATTGTGCCACCGAGCCCTGACAGTCATGTCCGAGAACGGCACTGTGGGCGCTGTCGACGTTCAGCTGGAAGCGGAACGGCTCGCGTCACTGCTGAACGGCCTCACCGTCGACGGCGTGCTGCACCCGGACCGGATGACCCCGGAACTCACGGCGTCGTTGCTGCGCAGGCACCTCGACTCGTTGCGGTAGCTTCCACCACCCACACGGGCAGCGTCGGCAGGTCGTCGACGCCGGCCAGGGTGATCACGTCCGAGTCGAACCGGGTGATCTCCCAGCCGGCGTCCTCCAGCGCGGTCCGCAACTCGGCTGCGCTCACCTCGAACGGCCCGCCCTCGATCGCGAGCGAGGTCAGGTTCAGCAACGCCCCGTCCACCGCCGCGTTCCGCAACGACACCATCAGCCCCGGTCGTTCAGACGGAGGCAGACAGTGGAACAACGCACTCGCCAGCACCGTGTCGAACTGCCCGGTGAACGAGGAACCGACGACCCACTCGACGCCATCGCCCCGCGACCGAGCCGTCTCGATCGCGGTCGGCGCGATGTCCACACCCGTCACCTGGAACCCGCGTGACGCCAGGAAGAGCGCGTTGTCGCCCGTCCCGCACCCGGCGTCCAGCACGTGTCCGCGGAACCGCCCGGCGGCCTCCCACGCCACGACGACCGGCTGCGGCGCCCCGATGTCCCACGGCACGCCGGTGTGCGGCATGCCCTCGACCAGTTCGCCACCGCGGTAGAACCCCTCGAAATCAACCATGCGTCCAGCTTCTCCACCACGTCCTCAATCCATCGGCCAGAAGCAGGAATGCGGCGGAATCCGCCACGAACTACTGTCTGACAGGTGGAATCCATCGACCGGAGACTCGCGCACGCGCTCCAGATCGACGGCCGCGCCCCGTTCGCGAAGATCGCCGACGTCCTCGGCATCTCCGAACACACCGCCGCCCGCCGCTACCAACGGCTCAAGGAGCACGGCATCAGGGTGAGGGGCGCGCTCAACCGGTTCCGCCTCGGCCACCACGCCTGGACGCTCAGGCTCCGCTGCACCCCGGACGCGGGACCGGTGCTGGCCCAGGCACTCGCGAAGCGCGGTGACACCTTCTGGGTGCACCTGATGTCCGGCGGCACCGAGATCTCGTGCCTCCAACAGGTGGAAAGCCCGGACGAACTGCTGCTCGACCGGCTGCCGAGACGCCTGGTGGACGTGAGCGCGCACAACATCCTGCGCGGCTTCGCCTCGCCCGGCACGTGGCGCGGCATCGCCTGCCTGGAACCGGATGAGGTCTCGGCACTGCGACCGGATCTCGAACCGGACCGGCCCACCGAGCTCACCCCACTGGACGAAGCACTCCTCAAGTCCCTCGAAGCCGACGGCCGCGCCAGCGTGGCGGAGCTCGCCGCCAGAACCAGAACCTCGGAGTCGACCGCCCGCAGACGCGTCGAGCACCTCAGGAGGAGCGGCGTCCTGGAGCTGCAACTGGACGCCGACCCGGCACGATTCGGCTTCGCGACGCAGGCCAGGCTGTGGATGCGCGTGCAACCGAGGAACCTCGCCGCGATCGGGGCCGCCCTCGCCACTCACCCGGAGGTGTACTTCGCGGCCGCCACCACGGGACCGGCGAACCTGGTGGCCAGCGTCACGTGCGGCACCGGCGGAGAGCTTTACCAGTATTTGACTGAACGCGTCGGGAGCCTCGACGGTGTGCGGGAAACCGAGACCGCGCCGATTCTCCGCACGCTGAAACGTGTCGCGATGAGCGAGGATGATGCATCCTCGTACCGGACCTGAAGGTCATCTGGGGGATGGGGGTGTGAGCGTGCGAGCGCTCGTGCTGGGCCCGATCGAAGTGTGGGTCGGCGACAGACAGGTGAGCCTCGGCGGACCGAAGCCGAGGACTCTGCTGGCCGCCTTGCTGCTGCAACCGCGCCAGGTGGTGCCGGTGGAGCGGTTGATCGACCTGATCTGGGACGAGGCGCCACCGCAGACGGCGGGTGCGCTCGTGCACACCTACGTGTCGTCGTTGCGACGTGCTGTCGGCAAGTCGCTGGTCACGAGAGCGCCGGGCTACCTGCTCGACGTGGACAGCGACGTCGAGCAGTTCAACAAGCACCTGACGACAGCACGGCAGGCGGAACGGGCGGACGACCCGGCCACCGCCGTCACGCACTACCAGCACGGGCTCTCGCTGTGGCGCGGTCCCGCGTTGCACGGGGTCGAATCGGCGTTCGCCCGCGGGCACGCGATGACGCTGGAGGAGTCCAGGCTCAGCGCCGAGGAGGGGCTCGGCCGCTGCGAGCTCGCGCAGAACCGGGTCGAGGACGCGATCGCGCGACTGTCCGCGCTGGTGAACGCCCATCCGACCCGCGAGGAGACGCGGGAGCTG
>JAVXWK010001022.1:0-4043 GCA_032230575.1 Pseudonocardiales bacterium
GGTAGGTGAAACCCGCCGGGACGGCCGGTTCCGCCGAGTCGGGCTGCGGGACGTTCGCGGTGATCGCGGTCGCGAGGGCAACCCGCGTCTCCTCGTCCGTCCGCGGGCCCTTGGGCCCCAGCCGCGAAAACCGGAACCTGCGCAACTCCTCCGCCGTGGAGGGCTGACGCGTGGTGGCCTCATCTGTGCCGTCGAATTCCAGCACGCCTTCGCCCACGACGAAGAAACTGTCGCGCGAGTGCCTCTTCATATAATCCCCCTGTATCCCCTCTATCAGGCGACCTGTTCTCCCCAACAAGCACCTGCCCCACCGCCAAGTCTCCAGACGGACGAAATTTCCGTCGAAGCTTTTGGGCAAAACCAAAACGTCGTCACAGAGCGGATACGAGGTGGTCCGGAATTTCCGTGAACACCGGCAGTTCCGACATCCGCGCGGCCAATGTCTCAGCCGTGTTGTGGTACGCCTTCGCGTCGAGGACGTGAGTGATCTTTTCGGCCAGCGCGTCCGCGGTCAGTCCTTTCACTTCCACGTTCACGCCGGCTTTCAGCTCCGCGACTTTCGCGGCGTTGCGCGGCTGGTCGGCGAACAACGGCACGGCGACCATCGGAACTCCCGCGGTCAACGCCTCGCGCACGCTGCTGTAGCCCGCGTGCGTCACGAACAACTTGGCGGTGTTGAGCAACTGCTGCTGCGGGATCTCCTGCCGCAGTTCGACGTTGGCCGGTCGCGGGCCTGTCCACTCGCCGTTTCCGATCGCCAGGACGGAGCGCACCGGGAGCCGTCCCAGTGCGTCCGCGACGACGTGCAGGAGCTTCGAGCCGCTGAACAGCAGGCCCGCGTTGGTGCCGAACGTGGCGACGACCTCCGGGCCGTCCGCCGTGGTCCGGTCGGTCGGCACGCGGTAGTGGTGCTGGGCCGGGTGCCAGTACGGCGGCGTGAGGCCCGCGGTGAACGACGGGTCGGTGCCCGCGACGTGGAACCGGGCGCGCACCTTGTCCTTGCGCTCGTCGAGACGCTCGATCTCCAGCGGCGCGAACGGGGCGATGTCGACGACCGCGTGCGGGATGCCGAGCACCTCGGCCGCGATCTGGCCGCCGTACTCGTTGGTCTCGCGCACGATCACGTCCGGGCGCCAGTTGCGGGCGAAGTCGAGGAGGTTGGCGGCGGCCCTGACCACCAGCTCGTCCGCCCACAACGGCACGTCCAGCGTGCCGTCGCGCTCCGGGATCCACGGCGGCGGCGGGCCGAAGTCACCGGGCGCCGGGATTTCCGGCATGACGACGGTGTGCTCGAGGTGCGCCATGGCCGGCCCTGTCGCGATCACCGCGTCGTGCCCCTTCTCGCGGAACGCCCTGGCGAGAGGCACCACCGTCGGCATCAGGTGGGAGCGGATGGGCAACGAGGTCAGCAGAACGCGCACGTGGGTCCCCTTCTCGACGTGTACTTCGAGAGAACTCCCCGGATGTTCGCGTGCTCAACTCGAAAACCGGTCAGCGGACCACGTTTCGTGCCCGGCGGTGTGGGTACTTCTCCGGGATGCTCGTAGTCAAGGTGACTGAGTCGTCGCCTGCCTCCACCCTTCTCACCGTCTCCGGTGAACTGGCCGGCGCCGGCGCGGAACGACTGCTCTCCCGGCTCGACCGCCTCCTCGAACAGGGCCACCGCTACGTCGTCCTGGACCTGGCCGCCGTCTCCTTCTGCGACTCCAACGGGATCAGCGCGCTCGTGCGCGGCCACGCGCGCGCTTCCGCTGCCGCTGGTGGCCTGCGCCTGTCCGCCGCGTCCCCCCAAGTGGCGCGGGTGCTGGAACTCTCCGGACTCGCGCGGATGCTCGGACTTCCGTCCACAGTGGTCACACCGTGACGACGAGCTTGCCCGTGGTGTGCTTCCTGGCGAAGTCGACGCATGCCTGAGGGCCCTCGTCGAGGGTGTAGTGACGGCCGATGGTCGCGGGCAGTTCACCGCTCGCGGCCGCTTCGGCGACCTCGCGCATGCCGCCGAGAGCGCCGGCGAGGTCGAGGACGAACTTGGTCTCGATGTCGTCCCGGCCCCCTTCCGGCAGCGGATAGGTGATGGTGAGCAGCCGTCCGCCTGTGCGGACGGCGTGCTCGATCCTGGTCAGCTGGTCACTCGGCACCGCCGCGTTGAACGCCGCGTCCACGTTCTCCGGGTAGGCGTCGGTGTAGCTGATGGTCTCCGCGGCGCCGAGGTCGTGCAGCAGGCCGGCGTCGCTCGCCGTGGCGGTGGCGATGACCTTGACACCGGCCGCGGCGAGCAACGGGACCAGTGCGGTGCCGACACCTCCGGTCGCGCCCACCACGAGTGCGGTCTCGCCTCGCTTCGGTTGTGCGGTGGCGATCAGAGCTCGCGCGGTCAGTCCTGCCGTTGCTAGCGCGGCTGCTTTTTCGACACTGAGGTTCGGCGGGCGGAGGGTCAGCAGCGGGGTGTCCGCCTCGAACACCGCGTACTCGGCGAGCGAACCCGTGCTCAGCGACGGCTTCGGCCCGGCCATCGCCTTGAGCGCGCGAGGCACGGCGAGGCCGAAGATCTCGTCCCCTGTGCCGAACGCCGTTACGCCCTCGCCGATCTCGGTGACCGTGCCGGCGAAGTCGTTGCCGGGCACGTGCGGGAACTCGAGGTGCGTGCCGTAGTCGCCTCCCGGCAACACGATGTCGGCCGGGTTGATCGAGGCCGCGGCGATGCGGACCAGGATCTGCCCTGGTCCTGGGCTCGGCTCCGGAACGTCGCCGATGACGTAGTTCTCCGGTGGGCCGTAGTCGGTCGCGATGACTGCCTTCAACGTTCTTCCCCCTAAGCGGACCGTGTGGTCACCTTAGGATGCGCGAAACGGACCGCGCGGTCAACTTTGCTAGTCTGCGTGACGTGTCCCTGCGTGCCGATGCCGCCCGGAACCGCTCGTCGCTGCTCGCGGCGGCGGTCGAGGAGTTCGCGCTGAACGGGGTGGACGCGCCGGTGTCCGCGATCGCCGAGCGGGCGGGGCTGGGCAAGGGCACCGTGTTCCGCCACTTCCCCACCAAGGACGACCTGATCGCCGCGATCGTGCTGGATCGCGTGGAACGGTTGACCGCGCTGGCTGTGGAGTTGCTCGAGACCTCGGACGCGGGCGCGGCGGTGCTGGAGTTCCTGCGGTACGCGGCACGGCAACGGCAGCAGCTCGACCTGTCGTTCCTGTCCGCGGACCTGGGGGTGCAGGTCGGCGAGGCGCAGCTGCGGATGTCACTGGCCATCACCGCGCTGGTCGACCGGGCGCGTGCCGAAGGTGCTTTGCGGTCCGACGTCACCGGCACGGACGTGATGCTGCTGATGTGCGTGCCGAACGACGTGGTGAAGCACGTGCCCGACGCGCGGCCTGATCTGTGGGAACGCTATCTGGCGATCCTCTTCGACGGGCTGCGGCCGGAAGGTGCCCGGCCGCTGCCGCCGTTCTGACCGTCTACTTGGAACAGACCGTGCTCATCGCGCCGGCCAAGGCGTTCTCGTGCAACCGGTCGAGATGGTGCAGCACGACCGCGGACCGTTCCGCGATCGTCGCGTGGATCTCGCACTTCAGCGTGGGGCGGCGGAGCTGCTCGGTGTCCTTGAGCTCGGCGAGGATGTCGGTGGTGAGCCGGTCGAGGATCGGCCGCACCTCGGTGCCCAGGTCCGGTTTGTGCTGCGGGACTTCCTCCGGGTGCTCGGTCCAGCGTGCGTAGAGGCCGCGCTGCACGAGCTTGTTCGCCTCGATCTGGGCGCGGAAGAAGCGGGCCGCGTTCTCCGGGTTGAGACCGAGGGCCGCGGCCTTGGCGCGCACGGTGTCGAGCACCTGCTGTTCGCGCGCGGGGTCGTCGATGGGCTGGGACGTGCCGAACTTGGCCGCTGCCACCAGGTCCGCCACCTCGATGCGCTTCACCGCGAGGTCGGTGAGCCCGCCGAGCGGACCGACGGAGGTGAGCGACGCGGCGAGGGTGACAGCTACCGCCAGGATCCTCATGATCTCCGAGAGTGCCATGATGGCGGGGTGGAGTCCACGCGCATCGACCGT
>JAVXWK010001028.1:0-4375 GCA_032230575.1 Pseudonocardiales bacterium
TGCTGACCATGGCCGCCTGAGTTCTCGAGCGGTTCCGGTTCCGGCCGGAACCGCTCACCCGCCCAGTTCCGCGGCGGCGACGTTGTGGAAGTGCGGCAGCTTGCGGGGCGGCACCAGTGCGGGCAGCAGCAGCTGCCACATCTCGTGCACCCGCCGGCCGAGGTCGCGGCGGTTCGTCATCACCTGCGAGACGAGCTGGACGCCGGTGAACGCGGCGACGAAGAACCGGGCGACTTCCTCGGGGGAGACGCTCTCCTTGACGTCCTTCTCCTCCTGCGCCCGGCGGACCAGCTGCTCCGTGGTGTCCATCCACTCCCGGTAGGGATCGCTGATCGTGCGGAACGTGCCGTGTTCCAGCGTGAGCCGGACACCGGCGCGCACCACCGGCTCCTCCAGCAGCTGGCGGGTCATCTCCCGCGACAGCCTCATCAACAGGTCCAGCGCGGGCGCCTTGTCCTCGACGATCTGCTTCACCGAGGCCATGGTCATCTCGTGCTGGGCGTCGATCACCGCCCGCGCGAGCTCCTCCTTGGAGCTGAAGTGGAAGTACAGCGCGCCCTTGGTGACCTTGGCCTGCGCGATCACGTCGCTCAGGCTGGCGCTGCCGTACCCGAACCGCTCGAACGTCTCGGCAGCACCGACGACGATCGACTCCCTGGTCAACTCGGCCCTGAGTTGCTTGGCCACGCCACGCTCCTTCACCACACGGACAGACCTATAAAGTACCGTACGGTTGGTTTTTTCCCAATGGCGGCTCGTCCACCGAGGACCACGATGATCCTGCTCACAGGCTCGACCGGCTTCATCGGCAGCCACATCCGCACCGCGCTGACCGGATCGCCGGTCCGTTCCGGGGTGCGCACCGGCGCCGGTTTCCCGATCGAGCTCACCCGTCCGTCGACGCTGGCCGCCGCCTGCGACGGTGTGGACGCCGTCGTGCACGCGGCGTCGTACATCGGTCCCGACGAGGAGATGTGCGACGCGATCAACCGCCGTGGCACCGAAGCGCTCGTCCGGGCCGCCGGTGGTCGCCGGTTCGTCTACCTCAGCACGGCGTCGGTCTACGGCAACGGACCACATCGCGACGCGGCGGAGGGCTCGCTCACGCCCGCACCGGTGTCCGCGCTCAGCCGCAGCAGGCTCGCGGCCGAGGAGGCGGTGCTGGCCGCGGGCGGTGTCGTCGTGCGGCCGCATCTGGTCCACGGCAAGGGAGACAGGTGGTTCGCCCCTGCCGTGCGGCACCTCGTCCGCACGCTGGGCGGCTGGCCGGGTGACGGCAGCGCGCTGATCTCCACGATCGCCGCGTCCGAGCTGGGCTCGTTGATGGGCGCGCTGGCCCGCACCGACCTGCGCGGGCCACTCGTGCTGCACGCGAACCATCCCCAGCCACAACCCGCGCGGGAGATCGCGCGGACCGTGGCACGGATGTTCGGCGACCCGATCCCGGACGGCGCTGGCCGGGGAACGGGTGTGCCGCAACGGCACCTGACGATGATGACCGAGGACCACTGGTACCGGTCGGACCGGATCTGGCAGCTCACCGGTGTGGAGCCGGGCCCGGCGTGCACGGTCTAGCGGCCGACGAGCTCCACGGTCCGCCCGGCCCTGCGCGACTCGTCGACCCACTGGTCGATGGCCTGTCCGCAGGCCTGGTCGAGGTGCCGGACCCCGCTCAGGTCCATCCGGACGTGCTCCCGGTCGACCCGGTCCAGCGCGTCCAGCAGTCTCGGCAGCCGCAGGAAGGTCGCGTTTCCTTTCAGCGCAACCCCTTCCGGCGTCTCGACCACCGACAACCTGGACACGTCCCAGGCCGTCTTGATCACCGCCGCCAGCAACCCGGCCACCGTGCCGGTCAGCAGGTCCGTCGCCACGATCAGCCCGGCGGTCAGCACCAGTACCGCGCTCTCAGCCTTGTCCTTGCGCCACAACGCGACCAGCTCTTTGAGGCCGAGCAGCTTCCACCCGGCGTGCACCAGGACCGCGGCCAGCACGGCGACCGGGATCAACGTCAGCAACCCCGGCGCCAGCACCACGAACAGCAGCAGCCAAACGCCGTGCAATACCCGAGAAGCCTTGGTCCGCGCACCGGCCTGGACGTTGGCCGCACTGCGCACGATCACCGCCGTCATCGGCAACGCTCCGAGCAGCCCGCAGATCGCGTTGCCCGCACCCTGCGCGACCAGCTCGCGGTTGTAACGCGTGCGCGGCCCGTTGTGCATGCGATCCACCGCCGCCGCACTGAACATGCTCTCCGCCGACGCCACGAGCGCGAACACCACCGCGGTGCCGATCACTCCGATGTCCAGCAACCCCAAGTCCGGCAGATGCACGTCAGCCGAGAGCGTGCCGACGTCGATGCGCGCGACCGGCGACGCGAAAATCGCCGCCAGCGCAGTGCACACCACGACGCCCACCAACACACCCGGCACGACGCGCAGCGGAGTCCGTTGCCACAGCAGCATGATCACGACGGTGAGCAGGCCGAGCGCCAACGCGACCGGCGACACCACCAGGTGCTTCAGCTGCCCGAACACCAGCACCAGCCCGATACCGGCCAGCATGCCCTGCACCACGGACGGCGAGATCGCGCGGAACCACCGCCCGCCTTTGGCTAAGCCCAACAGGACCTGCAGCAACCCGGCGCCCAGGACGATCACGCCCAGCGCCTGGATCCCGTGCTTGCCAACGGCGTCCGCCACCAGCACGGTCAACCCTGCGGCCGGCCCGCTCACCTGCATCGTGCTGCCCGGCAGCAGGCCGACGACGATGCCGCCGACCACCCCGGTCACGATCCCGAGCTCGGCCGGCACCCCGGACGCCACCGCCACACCCACGCACAGCGGCAGCGCCACGAGGAACACGACGACCGACGCACCGAGATCGGCCCAATACTTCTTCATCACGAGAGACCCTTACAGCGGAAGGAAAGCGTGCTCGGCGCCGGCGGAGACCTCACCGGTCTCGATGTCGTAGAACCAGCCGTGCACGCGCAACGACCCTTCCGCCACGCGCTGGGCGACGAACGGGTACTCCAGCAGGATCTGCACCTGAGCCCGCACGTGTTCCTGTCCCTCGGCCCGCATCGCCGGGTCGCTCGCCTTGCGCGGAGCCTTGGGGCGCAACCACCCGCGCATCGCGGGGAGGTGGTCGATGCCGCCGCCGTGCAGCGCACCGACCGCGCCGCAGTGCGAGTGACCGCACACGACGATCTCGCTGACGCCGAGCTGCAGCACCGCGAACTCGATCGTGGCCATCTCACTGGACGGAGCGGTCAGCGAGTACGCGGGAATGACGTTGCCCGCCGTGCGGAGTTCGAAGAGCGAACCCGGTTCGGCACCGGTGATCTGCGCCGTCACGATGCGCGAATCGGCGCACGTGATGAACATCGTGGTGGGCTGCTGACCCGCCGCGAGTCGTTGTCCGGCCGCACGAGAACGCGACTTGGCGTGCGCGCGGGCATGCTGAACAAAGCGATGGAAGTCCATGGGAATCCCTCACTGCTAAGGAGAAGTGTTCGGTTTGATCGGGTGGCGGGGACCTCGATCAGTTCCGGAACACCTGCAGTGCAGCGGGTGTCCGCCAAACCGCTATCGGTTCGGCGGAAGAGGCCGGCACGAGACTCGGCTCGGCATGTGGTTCGAACACCGCCACGAACGACGGCCTGGCCATGGTGGAGACCCGCTCAACGGACGTCACGAGCCCGCGCAGCCGGCTCGTCTCGCGCTCCTCGCGGGGTGCTTCCTCCTTGGGCACGGAGGTCTTGGACTTCGGCGGCGGCGCGCCGATCGACACGGGAGTGACGGCCGGGGCCAGCACGGCGCACAGGGCGATCACGACAGCCAGCAGAACGCTGCGCATGCTCACCCCCCCAACCGAGTTGATCTACAACTATCAGTTTCGCCCGAACTGGACAACCTTCGCGATATGCGGAACTCAGTTCGCCCGTATCCAGCGCGAGATTCACCCGAAAGAGATTCCGTTTTCACAGAGACGTACGTATGCAGCGAGTGACCGTCGTGCGTTGGAGATGTGCCAACAAGTGGACAAACCGGTACCCGTCCCCTGCGTGCTCCGCACAATCGGTGACCGAATGCCAAAGGAGGCCGACGTGGCGCGAGTTTTCATCAGCCACGCGACGCCGGATGTGGCGATCGCGACACAGATACGCGACTGGCTCGACCACGACCACGAGACTTTCCTGGAAGTTCATCCCGACGACGGAATCCAGGTCGGCGAGGCCTGGCGGGAGCGCCTGCACGCCGAGCTGCGCAAGGCGGACGCGGTGGTCTGCGTCGTTAGCCGGGCCTCGGTCGTGTCGAGCTGGTGCACGGCCGAGGTGGCCATCGCCGACGCCCTGGGCTGCCTCCTGCTCCCC
>JAVXWK010001029.1:0-12833 GCA_032230575.1 Pseudonocardiales bacterium
CGGGAGCAGGAGCGGCGGTGCCACCGAAGACCGGGTGCCAGGAGGCCAGGTAGGTCGACCAGACCGAGCCAGCGGAACCCACGGGAAGCAGCCGGCCGCCGGCGAGATCCAGGCCGAGGCGCGACAAGTTGGCCACCACCGCGACCACCGACAGCGCCAGCACCAACAACACCGGCGGGGCCAGCAGCAACGAGCGCAGCACCCGTGACTGGTCGACCTCGACGAAGACCATCTCCGGTCCGCGCGGTCCGGGTGAAGGACGCCGCCGGGGCGAAGGACGCAGAGCGCCCGGCAACGCGGCGTCGACCGGCACGGCGATCGGAGGCAGGCGCAACCCGGCCACGCGCGGGCGTCCGCGTGAGGCACCGGCGGGCAGCGCGGAGGGGCCGACCGGGCGAGTGTCCACTTCGGATGGTTCGAGCCACGCCGAACGAGCATCGGACGCGGGCAAACGACCCAGCGCGGCATCGGCCTCGACACGCCGACGAATCAGGAACGCCGCGCCGGCGCGCAGAGCATTGCGGAAGCGGGTGAGCCGCGAGGTGAAGAGCCCGCGCACGACAGCCGAGCCACGGCGAGCCCGGCGGCCCTCTGACAAACGGCCACGGGTCAACAGGTAGCGCGCGGCGCCCACTTCCGCGTGCGCGTCGGCGAAACGTCGGACGAACAGGAAACCCAAGGCCCGCAGCAAAGACAGAAACAGCAGGCGCGGCAGTCCGATGAGGAACGAGAAACCCGAGGTGTTGACCAGAAACGTGCGCATGCCGTGCGCACGGTCGACTCCTCGAAAGGATGGACCCGGTCGTGCCATGGCCGCGTCCAAACGGCGTGCACCTTTAGTCGCGGCGCGCGCATGTCGCATGCGTGCGACAGGTACGCACAGGACCAAATGACCGGAGCGATTAGCGCGCCAGCCGAAGTCGAGATCGTCGCGCAGCAGCGGCATCGCCTCGTCGTAACCGCCCAGCTGATGCCAGACCTCGCGACGGATCAACGAACCCGCGGACGAGACCGCGAGAACCTCGGTGCTCTGCTGGAACGACGCGGAATGCTCGGCGGACGAGAGCCCAGTCTGTCGATGTCCTGAAGAATCCGTCGACAAACCCGCCTCGACGACCAGACGAGAATCCACCCAATCGAGGCACAGCGGGCCCAGCACGGCAGCCGACGGCGACACCTCGGCCGCGGTGAGCAGAGCGGCCAGGCAGTCGGGTTCGGGCGCGCTGTCGTCGTGCAGCAACCACAGCCATTTGCCGGGGTCGCCCCACCGTTCGACAGCGTGCTCGACCGCCAGGCGCACAGCGGTGCCGAAACCCGTGCCACGAGGCGCCGTCAGCACGCCGTCCAGCAGATCTTCCGCCTCGGCAAGTACTTTCGCGGTGCGATCGTGGGATCCGGTGTCGACCGCGATCACATGCCTCGGGCGAATTCGCTGGCGCCGCAACGCGGACAGCGCCGTGCTGAGCCACTGGTCTCCGTCGTGGCAGACCAGGACGCACAGCACCGGCGCGGTCCGGAGCCTCGGGTGAGGACTTGTCACGACCTCAAGTTAAGGCACAAAGATCACACTTCTGACCGCGTTAGACGGCCCGCTTCTTCAGCTTGCGGCGTTCTCGTTCCGAGAGCCCGCCCCAGATGCCGAAGCGTTCGTCGTGCTGGAGTGCGTACTCAAGGCACTCCGAACGAACCTCGCAGCCCAGGCAGATGCGCTTGGCCTCCCTCGTCGAACCACCCTTTTCGGGGAAGAACGCCTCGGGATCCGTCTGCGCGCAAAGCGCGCGCTCCTGCCAGTCCTGCTCGTCGGCAGGGTCGAACAGGTACGACAGCTCGCCCTGGACTACCGGCTGCGCGACGTGATCTTCTTCGAATTCCTGCATTTCGTCCGCCTCCTCGCCTTCCGCTCTCCCCGGTTGGCGGACGCCAGACGCCGTTCCCACAACGACGAATGACACCGATGTGATTACACCTGCGTCACAGCGGGCGGTCAAGCGGAGTCCACACGTCGGGGGATATTCGCGCAGATGGCCGCAAAAACCTTGACTGGCAGCACAGACAGTGATTCAGGTGTCGCGACAGGTGCCCGAACGGCCCACGACGCCAGCCGACACGCCACACTGGTGGGGTGAAGCGATCAGCAGTGCGCCCCAGTCCACTGTTCCTCGGCCTGCTCGCGGCGACCGCCGCCGGCGCTGCACTCACCCTGCTCGAAGGTGACGTGGCCATCATCTCGGGCACCATCCTCTTCGTACTCGCCGGGTGGGCGGTGACGCTGTGCCTGCACGAGTTCGGGCACGCCGCCGTCGCGTACAAGGGCGGCGACTTTTCCGTACGCGACAAGGGTTATCTGACCCTATACATCCGTCGTTACACCTACCCGGTGCTGAGCAACGAGCTGCCGCTGGTGCTGCTCGCGGACGGCGGCATCCCCCTTCCGGGTGGCGCTGTGTGGATCAACCACCACGCGCTGCGGTCGAAGAAGATCGAGTCGTTGGTCTCACTCGCGGGACCGGTCGCGAACCTCGTGATCGGCGTGATCCTCGCGGGAATCGTCACGCTGTTCTCACCGCCTGCCGCGCTCGCCGCGGCTATTTCGTACCTGGCTTTGTTGCAGGTGTTCGCGTTCCTGCTGAACATCCTGCCGATCCCCGGCTTGGACGGCTGGGGTGTTCTGGAGCCGTTCATGCCGTACCAGGCGCAGCAGTTCGGCGCCAAGGCCCGGATGTGGGCACCGCTGGTGCTCTTCGCCGTGCTGCTGACGTTCTCCGAGGTCAGCCTCCTGTTCTTCCAGGCGGCGACCGCGGTGTTCGAGTTGGTCGGCGGCGACCGGATCGCGGCGCGCCTCGGTTCGGAGACGTTCACGTTCTGGCGCTACCTGTAGGCGTCCAGACCCGTTGTGGAAGCATGGCTTGGCGTGAAGGTCGTAGCACTGGTCGGCGGGGTCGGCGGCGCGAGGTTCCTGCAGGGACTCAAGCAACTCGGAGCTGACGTCACCGCGGTGGTCAACACCGGCGATGACGTGTGGATGCACGGGTTGCGCATCACGCCCGACCTCGACACCTGCATGTACACGCTGGGCGGCGGGATCGACACCGAGCGCGGCTGGGGCCGTGCAGGCGAGTCGTGGACCGTCAAGGAGGAGCTCGCGGCGTACGGCGCCGAGCCGACGTGGTTCGGGCTCGGCGACCGGGACATGGCCACGCACCTCGTTCGCACCAGAATGCTGCGCGCCGGGTACCCGTTGTCGGCCGTCACCGAGGCGTTGTGCGACCGCTGGAAGCCGGGCGTGCGGCTGCTGCCGATGTCCGACGACCGCGTGGAGACGCACGTCGTCGTGGAGCTGGACGGCGAACCGAAGGCGATCCACTTCCAGGAGTGGTGGGTCAAGCACCGGGCCGGGATTCCGGCGCAGTCGTTCGCGTTCGTGGGCGCCGAAGCCGCCACCGCCGGGCCTGGCGTGCTGGACGCGATCGCCGGGGCGGACGCGGTGATCCTGGCCCCGTCCAACCCGGTTGTGAGCATCGGCACGATCTTGAACATCCCCGGCGTGCGCGACGCGTTGCGCAAGACCGAGGCCGGCGTGGTTGGCCTGTCGCCAATCATTGGCGGGAAACCGTTGCGGGGCATGGCCGACGCTTGTTTGGACGCGATCGGTGTGGAGACCTCGGCCGAGGCGGTCGGGCGGCTCTACGGCTCCCGCAAGTGCTCTGAAGACGGCATTCTCGACGCGTGGCTGGTGCACACCGGCGACCGCGCGGACGTTCCCGGGGTCGCGGTTCGCGCTGTTCCGCTGCTTATGTCCGATGTGGACGCCACGGCGCAGATGGCCCGTGACGCGCTGGAACTGGCCGGAGTCGACGTTGACTGATCACGCCGCCGCGGCTCTGGAGCTGCTGCCGGTACCGGGTCTGCCGGAATTTCGCCCCGGCGACGATCTTGCCGCCGCGATCGCCGCTGCCGCACCCTGGCTGCGCGACGGCGACGTGCTGGTCGTGACGTCCAAGGTGCTGTCCAAAGTAGAGGGACGGCTCGTTCGGGTGCCGGCCGATCCGGAGGAACGCGACAGGATCCGGCGCTCGCACGTCGAGGCCGAGTCCGTGCGGGTGCTCGCGCGCAAGATGCGCACGCTGATCACCGAGAACAAGCTCGGCATCGTGCAGGCCGCGTCCGGGGTCGACGCGTCGAACGTGGCGGGTGACGAGATCGCGCTGCTCCCCGTGGATCCGGACGGGTCCGCGGCGGCGTTGCGCAGCGCGTTGAAGAGCCTGCTCGGCGTCGAGGTCGCCGTGGTGGTCACCGACACGATGGGCCGCGCGTGGCGGATCGGCCAGACCGACGCCGCGATCGGCGCGTCCGGCATCCGGGTGCTGCACGACTACGCCGGGTCGGTCGACGAGCACGGCAACGAGCTGGTCGTGACCCAGGTGGCGATCGCGGACGAGATCGCGTCCGCCGCCGACCTGGTCAAGGGCAAGCTCGGGGCGGTGCCGGTGGCGGTGCTGCGCGGGTTCGAGGTGGTGGACGACGGGTCGTCCGCTCGCGATCTGACGCGGCCGACCGACGAGGACCTGTTCCGGCTCGGCACCGAGGAGGCGCTGGCTCAGGGACGCGCCGAGGCCGTGCTGATGCGGCGGTCGGTGAGGTTCTACTCGTCCGAGCCTGTTGATCTCGCGGCTTTGCGGCGCGCCGTCGGAGCCGCGTTGACCGCGCCCGCTCCGCACCACACGAAGCCGTTGCGGTTCGTGCTGGTGCGGGAGAAGCGCGCCGAGCTTCTGCAGGCGATGCGTGCGCAGTGGGAAGCCGACCTGATCGGCGACGGGTTCACGGCCGAGCAGATCGCGCGCCGGGTCCGGCGGGGTGACCTGCTGGTGGAGGCGCCGGAGATCGTGGTGCCGTTCCTGGTCCGCGACGGGTCGCACAGCTACCCCGATGACCGGCGCGCTGCCGCCGAGAAGACGATGTTCACGGTCGCCGGTGGCGCCGCCGTGCAGGGCCTGCTGGTGGCACTGGCCGCCGAGGGGCTCGGCTCGTGCTGGGTGTCGTCGACGATCTTCTGCGCGGACGTCGTGCGCGCCGTGCTGGGTGTTCCTGCCGACTGGGAACCGCTGGGCGCGGTGGCCGTCGGGCACCCGACCGAGCCGCTGACGCCGCGCGAGCCGCTGGAAGGGCTGATCGAACTGTGACGCTGCACGACGACGCGGTCTCCACGCTGAGCCGGTTCACCGGCCAGGACGCGTTGAAGGAGGCCTACCTGGGCTTCCTGGCCGCCCGCGAGGACGCCTGCCGGCGTTCGTGCGAGCCGGGGCACCTCACGGCCTCAGCGCTCGTTCTGGACGCCACTGCGGAGCACGCACTGCTGACGCTGCACCCGCGCGTCGGCCGGTGGTTGCAGCTCGGCGGTCATTGCGAGCCCGAGGACGTGTCGCTGGCCGCGGCCGCGTTGCGCGAGGCCACCGAGGAGTCCGGCATGCGCGGGCTGCGGATCGAGCCGACGCCGATCCACCTCGACGTGCACCCGATCACGTGCTCGCTGGGGAAGCCGACGCGGCACTTCGACGTGCGGTTCCTGGTGCGGGCTCCGATGGGTGCGCAGCCGGTGCGGTCCGCCGAGTCGGTCGACCTGCAGTGGTGGCCGCTGGACTCGTTGCCGGACAACGTGGACGACCTGCACCCGCTGATCGAGAGCGCCCTGGCCCGGTTGCGCTAGCGCTTGAGTGCCCGGTAGCGCTTGAGCAGCTCGGTGATGCGCGCGGGGTCGTTGGCGCCGTTCAGCTCGTTGAGCAGTTCGTCGGGGCACAGCTCGTAGTGGTCACCCCACCAGCGCCGCGACCGGTTGTTCCAGATCCGGTATCCGCCCGGCACGCCCCGTGCCACGTACTGCCGCTTCGCCAACCGGCATCCCCTCAGAACTTGCGGTAGTCGCGCGGCGAGAACCTCGGAGCTCGCCGCGGCCGTCTCATCCCCGCCGACTCCAGGTACACGACCGCGCGGTGGCGTTGCGGCGTGTACGGCTCCAGCAGCTCCATCATGGCGTCGTCGTCGCCTGGTGTGCCCGTCAACGCCCATGTGACGTTCTTGGCGACGTGGTAGTCGCCGACGCTCACGGCGTCCGGGTCGCCCCACGACCGTTGGGCCACCTCGGCGGACGTCCACACGCCGATGCCGGGCACCTTCTCCAGCAGCTCACGGCTGCGCATCTCGGCGGCCTTCTCCAGCCGGTGCGCGACCTGGGCGGCGTTGATCAACGTACGGCGGCGGGCACCGTCGAGTCCGCACTGGTGCCACTCCCAGTCCTGCAGGCCGAGCAACCGGGTAGGCGTCGGCGGCACCTTCAGGGACAGCGGCCCAGGTGCGGGCTCGCCGAAGCGGCGGCCCAGCTCGCGCCACGTCCGGAAGGCCTCCGTGCCGGTGACCTTCTGCTCCAGGATCGAGGCGAACAGCAGGTCCCAGACGCGCCCGCACGCACCGAGCCGCAGGCCAGGGCGTCGGCGACGAGCCTCGGCGATGATCGGGTGGTGGGCGACGAACTCGTCCACCGGGTCGTCCGCGCCGAGCAGCGCGGGCAGGCCGTCCAGCAGCCACACCCCACCGTCGCCCCACGCTTCGGCCTCGATCGTGTCGGTGCGCCGGATGTGCAAGGTGCCGGGGCCGCACGGGGTGTTCGCCGCGAACCAGATGCCGCCGTCCGTGCTGAAGGACGGATCACCTGGTCCGCGGCGCAAACCACCCAGCACCGCGCCCAGGTCGAGTGGGAACGGTGGTGTCCAAGATCTCCTAAGCATCCGTGCTGAAGCGCACGCCGGCTTCGGGCAGCACCACACCCGGCCACACGCGCGCCCCGCCGATCAGCTCACAACGAGCGCCGATCACGGCCGCGTCACCCACGACGGCGTCACGCAGAACCACACCGGCCTGCACCAGAGCACCGGCACCGACGATCGAGCGCTCGACGATCGCACCTTCACCGACGACAGCGCCGTCGAACAGGATCGCGCCGTCGAGCACCGCGCCATCAGCCACGGTGCACTGAGAACCGACCGCCGAACCACCACGAACCGTGGCACCGGAGTGGATCGACGAGCCCTCCAGCACGAGGAAGTCGCCTGGTTGGGCGACAGCGGCCGACGGCGCGACGCCGCGCACCAGGTCCGCCGAGCCCTGCACGAACGCCTCCGGCTTGCCCAGGTCGAGCCAGTACGTGGCGTCGACGTGGCCCTGCAGACGGCGACCGGCCTCCAGCAGACCGGGGAACGTCTCGCGTTCCACCGACACCGGGCGACCGGCCGGAATCGCGTCGATCACCTCGCGGCGGAACACGTAGCAACCCGCGTTGATCTGGTCCGTCGGCGGGTTCTCGGTCTTCTCCAGGAACGCCTGCACACGGCCCTCCTCGTCGGTCGGCACGCAGCCGAACGCGCGCGGGTCCGCGACCTTCACGAGGTGCAGCGTGACGTCCGCCTCGTGCTCGCGGTGCGTGTCCACGATCCCCGTCAGGTCGACGCCCGAGAGGATGTCGCCGTTGAAGACCATCACGTCGGGTTCGCGCAGCTTGTCCGCGACGTTGCGGATGGCGCCCGCGGTGTCGAGCGGCACCTCCTCGACCACGTACTCGAGCTCGAGGCCGAGCCGCGAGCCGTCACCGAAGTACTCCTCGAACACCTCGGCCTTGTAGGACGTACCGAGCACCACGTGCGTGATGCCGGCCTCCTTGATCCGCGACAGGAGGTGCGTCAAAAATGGCACCCCCGCGGTCGGCAGCATGGGCTTGGGAGCGGACAGGGTCAGCGGGCGAAGACGGGTGCCCTTGCCCCCGACCAGCACCACAGCTTCGACGCCGTGCACCTTTTTCCTCCTCCGCGTTACAGCGAGCCGTTCGACGGAATACTCTGACACGAAGCAGATCGTCATACGGGATCTGGTCCCGGCAAGGAGCTAAATCCGACATGGACCCCCGCGACCGGGCCGACGCCATGCTCGCCCGCGCCCGTGCACGTGGGCGGCACATCGTGACGCCGGACAACATGACATCCCCGATGGACGCGTCCGACACGCAACAGGTCCCTCGCACGCTGGTCAACGCCATGGATCCGCGCCAGGACCCGGACTCGACCATGATCATTCCCCCGGCCCAGATGGGTCAGCAGCAGCGGCCGATGCCCCCGCAGCAGATGCCGATGCCGACCCAGCCGATGCCCGTGGTGGATGACGCGGAGATCACTCAGGTCGTGCAGCAGGGTGTGATCCCGACCGCGACGAACCACCAGCAGACGCGCAACTCGCTGACGCAGCGCCTGAACGGGAACATGTAGCCCTAGCGTCCTGCCCAGTCCTTCCACACCGCACGGCGCGAAGCCGTCGAACGAGCGCCGATCACGAGCCGCTGAAACACGGTCGCGGGCAGCCTGATCAGGATCTCGCCGATCACCCGCAACCGCAGCCCGAGCTTGAAGTTGGCCGCGTCCTGCACGCCCTCGCGGAACGGCAGCAGCGCCGTGATCACCAGAAACCGTGCCAGCTCCCGCACCGCCACCGAGCCCGGCGCACACCGCAGCAGCATCAGCAAGCGGTTGCGTTCGTTCCAGCGGTGGAACAACGCCGACCCCGGCCGCGTGCTCGCGCCGTGCCGATGCCGCACCCGCGCCGGCCCGACCGAGATCACCCGGTGCCCCGCCAGCCGCAGCCGCCAGGACGTGTCGGTGTCCTCGTAGTAACAGAAGAAGCTCGCCGGCACGCCACCGACCGTGCGCAGCTCTTCGGTTCGGAGCAGGGCAGCGCCACCGCAGAAGCCGAACACCTCGCGCCCGGCCAGCACGACGTCCTTGCCGTGGCCGTCCGAGGTCAACGCCACACCGACGGACTGCGTCGAGCCGTCCGTCAGCAGAAGTGACGACGTGGCCGCGGCCGCTCCGGGATCGCCTTCGAGAGCGTTCTCCAGCTCCGTCAGCCACGACGGATCCGGTACGGCGTCGTCGTTGAGCCATGCCACGTACGGGGTGTCGATCATGTCGAGCACCGCGGCGAGCCCGCCTGCGTAACCGCGGTTGCTCGGGAGCCTGACGACCTCATGTCCGCTGATCAACGAGGCTGTGCCGTCGTCGGACGCGTTGTCGACGATGATCGTCCTATGTGGACTTTTCTGGGCTCCGAGAGCGTCCAGGCACGCCGTGATGTGGTCACGGCCGCGCCACGTCACGACCACCACGGTGCTGAGTGCCGACACGGCGTGAGACGGTACGCGACGTGCCAGAGCTGGTAGTCCTGACCGAGCAACTCAACGCGCCCGTCCCCGGCGGCACCGGCCGGTACACCGCCGAGCTGCTCAGAGCCCTGAAGGACACGGCACCGCAGGGCTGGACCGTGACCAGTGCGGCGACCGGGAACGCGGACCACGTGATCAGGCTGCCGCGACGGGCGCTGGTGGCGTTGTGGGAACGGGGGCTGCCGCCGAAGCTCGGCCCGCACGTGCACGCTCCCACTCCGCTCGCCCCGCTGCCGGGCGCTGTCGTCACGGTGCACGACGTCGTGCCGTGGACGCATCCGGAGACGCTGACCCCGCGTGGAGTCGCGTGGCACCGCAAGGTCATCGCTCAGGCCGCCCTGCGAGCCAAGGCGCTGATCGTGCCGACGAAAGCCGTCGCCGACCAACTGACTGCCCACTTGCGCGTCGAAGTGCCGGTCCACGTGGTGCCCAACGGAGTCACGAAGCTGACCGGGCCGAAACCTGAAGATCTGCGTGAGAACTACGTCCTCGCCATCGGCACGATCGAGCCGCGCAAGGGCTTCGACCTGTTGGTGCGGGCGACCGAACGGCTGAAGGTCCCGCTGGTCGTGATCGGGCCGCAGGGGTGGGGCGGCGTTGACCTCCGCGCACCTCACGTGACGTTGCTGGGCAAGGTCTCCGACGAACGGCTGGCGTCCGTGCTGGCGGGCGCGTCTTTGCTGGCAGCACCCAGTCTGGCCGAGGGTTTCGGGCTGCCAGTGCTGGAGGCGATGGCCGCCGGTGTGCCCGTCGTGCACTCCGACGACCCGGCTCTGGTGGAGGTCGCGGGCGGGGCGGGAACCGTCGTGCGGCGGGGCGACCTGGCCTCGTTGACGGAAGGGCTGCGCGCGGTTCTGAAGGATCCGCATCACACGATCGAGGCCGGCGTCACCCGCGCGAGCGAGTTCACCTGGGCAAAGACCGCACAGGGTGTCTGGGAGACCCATCTGTGACGACCGGATTGGTGCATTCACGCTAAACGCATTCGCAACTGACATTACGCTGACTGATCGTGCCGACCGCCGAACCCAGCGTGCTGATCGACGCCACCGCGGTTCCCGCAGACCGAGGTGGCGTCGGCCGTTACGTGGATTCGCTCGTCGCCGCACTGGACGCCGACGGCGCCGAGCTGGCCGTCGTGTGCCAGCCACGCGACGAGGACCTGTTCACCAAGATCGCGCCGAACGCCCGCGTCGTGCGGGCCGCGGAGGCCGTCGCCACCAGGACGGCGCGACTGGCGTGGGAGCAGACGACGTTGCCTCGCCTGGTGCGGGCGCTAAACGTCGACGTCGTGCACTCACCGCACTACACACTTCCGCTGGCCAGCAAAGCCGCATCGGTCGTGACGCTGCACGACGCCACGTTCTTCACGGACCCCGTGCTGCACTCATCGGTCAAGGCGCGCTTCTTCCGCACGTGGACCCGTGCCTCACTGAAGCGCGCGGACCTGTGCGTGGTGCCGTCGCAGGCCACGGCCGACGAACTGGCGCGCGTCGCCGGAGCCGACCGCCGCGGCCTGCACATCGCGCAGCACGGCGTCGACACCGAGCGCTTCCACCCGCCGTCGCCGGACGAGATGCTGGCCGTGCGGCGCACGTTGTCGTTGGGGGACATGCCCTACGTGGCGTTCCTCGGCGCACTGGAACCGCGCAAGAACGTGCCGGCGCTGATCCGCGGTTTCGCCCAGGCGATGGTCGGCCGCTCCGACCCGCCCGCCCTGGTGCTCGCCGGCCAGCCCGGCTGGGACAGCCAGGTCGAACGGGCGCTCGACTCGGTGCCGCACCGGATCCGCGTGATCCGCGCGGGCTACCTGCCGTTCGAACAGCTCGCGGGCTTCCTCGGCGGCGCCGAACTGGTCGCCTACCCGTCGCTCGGCGAGGGCTTCGGCCTGCCGGTGCTGGAGGCCATGGCCGCCGGCGCGTGCGTGCTCACGACCCGAAGACTGTCGCTGCCAGAGGTGGGTGGCGAGGCGGTCGCGTACTGCGGTGTCGGAGCGGGGGACATCGCGGCGGCGATCGCCGAGCTGCTGGACGATCCGGCCCGTCGCGCGTCGCTGGCGGCGTCCGCGCAGCAACGCGCGAAGGACTTCTCCTGGGCCATGAGCGCCGACCGGCACCGGCTGGCCTACGAGCGCGCGGTCGTGGTGCGCCGCCACCGGTGAGCCGGTGAAACGCGACGCACTACTGTGACGCGCGTGAACTACGGCGACGGACTTGGTGTCGTGACGGTCACGTACTCGCCGGGCGAGACGCTGGCACCGTTCGTGGACACCCTCGCGAAGGCGACCACCCGCCCGGTGCAGGTGATCCTCGCCGACAACGGGTCGACCGACGGCGTACCGGAACAGGTCGCCGCCGAACGCGAGCACGTCAGGTTCGTGCCCACCGGCGGAAACCTGGGCTACGGCGGCGGCGCGAACCGGGGCGTCGAAGCCCTGGGCCAGGACGTCGGCTGGGTGCTGATCTCCAACCCGGACATCGAGTTCGCGCCCGGCAGCGTCGACACGTTGATCGAGGCGGCGGACAGGTGGCCGAGGGGCGGCATGTTCGGGCCGCTCATCCGCGAGCCGAACGGCGAGATCTACCCGTCGGCGCGACTGCTGCCGTCCATCGGCCGCGGGCTCGGGCACGCGGTGTTCGGCGCGTTCTGGAAGTCGAACCCGTGGACGCGCGCGTACCGGCAGGAGAAGACGCCGGTCGAGCGCACGGCGGGGTGGCTGTCCGGCAGCTGCTTCCTGATGCGGCGTGAGGCGTTCGACTCGGTCAAGGGCTTCGACGAGCGCTACTTCATGTACTTCGAGGACGTGGACCTCGGCGAGCGGGTCGGCAAGGCCGGCTGGCAGAACGTCTACGTGCCCGACGCCGAGGTCACGCACATCGGTGGCCACTCGACGGCGCGATCGAGCGACCGGATGCTGCGCGAGCACCACCGCAGTGCGTACCTGTACCTGGCCGACCGGCACCAGGGCGTGCTGTGGGCCCCGTTCCGGCTGCTGCTGAAGGCCGGGCTGACGCTGCGGGTGAAGCTCCTCACCAGAGGCTGAGCACTGACGTTCGGCGGTCGCGGATCAGACCGGATGGAACCTCCTGCTGGTGACAAGCGTCCCCGTGTCGATGACTCTTCTCATTCCCGTCGCCAGGGCACTCGGGAAAGCCCCATGAGACGGCCCGCCCCACTCATCGTGATCGGGCTGGCCGCGATCGCCGCCGCCGTCGTGCTCGGCGCGGTCGTGCCCACGAGGTTCGACCTCGCGGTGCTGATCCCGTGCTGCCTGCTGTCGCTCGCGTTCGCGTGGGGCATCGGCAAGCTCGGACCGGCGTGGCTGGTGCTGCCCGCGTTCATGGTCGTGATTCCCGGCACAGCGGTGCTGGTCGGCGACGGTCACCGCGCGTTGATGGATCTGCTGGCCACACCGCAGACCTGCGTGATCAACAGCGTGGAGGACCTCCCCCGCCCGGACAACCCGGCGTTCGCGCACCACATCACCTGCCCCGACGGCGCCGAGCTGCGGATCGTCGTGCTGGGCGAGCAGGACAAGAGGATGCAGCCAGGTCCGGCCACCGTGCTGCGGCACCCG
>JAVXWK010001055.1:0-10521 GCA_032230575.1 Pseudonocardiales bacterium
TCGGCCGAGCTCGCGCACCACGGACACGCGCTCGTCGTCCAGGTCCACGCCCATCATCAGGAACCCGTCGGCCACGGCCCCGCCGGCCACGCGACGCAGGCCGTCCGCGCCCTGGTCCGCCGTCACCAGCAGCACGTCCATGCCCTGCTGACGCGCGGCGGACACGACGGCCGTGACGAAGCGCATGACCACCGGCAGTCGCGCGCCCTCCCGCAGCGGCAGCACCAGTGCCAGCACGTTGGTCCGGCTGTGCGCCGGTGCCCCGCCCCCTTCCCGCGGGTGGCGGTAGCCCAGCGACTGGATGCTTTCCCGCACCCGCGCGCAGGTCTCGGCCGAAACCGGACGCCTTCCGGTCAGCACGTACGAAACGGTGCTGGGCGCGACGCGCGCATGTTTCGCCACGTCCACGATGGTGATCACGGCGACACCTCCGAAGGGAGAATCGAAGCCGACAGGGGAATCGAAGCGCTTCGAATGCGATACGCGAATGTGACACGAACTCAACGCGAACGTCAAGAGAAACCAGCGCCTTCGACGGATTCGTCGAAGGCCTCGTCGAAGTTCGACCGTCGTTCGACGGCATGTCACAGCTCGCCCGGTCGCGGGGATCTTTCCCGTCGAGCCGTTCAGACTTCGATCATCGCGACATGATCGGCAACCCGCCCGCACAGGCGGCACGCCGAGTTCGCCGAGAAGGAGCCACCGGCCCTGATCGTCCGGGAAGAGGTGCCGACACTCCTCCCGGACGTCTGGTCAGCGCACCGAGTCGGCGATCAACGCGGCGGCCGGCAGCTGCACGCCGCGCCCGGTCGTCGGGTCGCATCCGGCGACACTGGCGATTCGCTGCAG
The DNA here is from genome assembly GCA_032230575.1 of Pseudonocardiales bacterium. Lineage (GTDB taxonomy): Bacteria > Actinomycetota > Actinomycetes > Mycobacteriales > Pseudonocardiaceae > Lentzea. Next base: position 850 of record JAVXWK010001055.1, read on the forward strand.
CCGGTAGTCGAGCGTGCTGCGGTGGATGAAGAGCCGCGTGCGGTCGCGGAGCCGCGTGCGACGACGACGAGGTAACGCGCCGCCAGGCTGTCCACCACGGCCTGCGGTACCGAGCGGCCCGCGATCAGGTAGGCGGCGAGGTCCCGCGGCACAGTGGCGCTCGCCCCGGTGGCCACGTTGCGCCGGCAGCCTTCGAGGAACTCTTCGAGAATCGCCCCGCTGCTGCGCACGAGGTGCGCCAGCTCCGCGTTGTCACCAGCCGCCTGAAGCAGGGCGTCCACGAGCTCGCCCTGGCGGCCACCGCCGGTCCACTTCTCGCCGGCAGCCCGCACTCTGGCCAGGAGTCCACCGGCTCAGGCGAGGAGTCGCTCACTGGCCGCAGACCCGAAAACGGGGCTCTGACATGCGCCGATGGCTCCCGCTCGACCACGGTTCCGTCATTGTCGATCCCCCTTCCCGAAGGACACGGTCGTGTCGACGGAACACGATGCTTGAACAACCGAATTGCATAACCGAAACCACTCGATTGCGACGAGAGCGAGCTTTTCCGGAACACTCGGCGGAATAGTTTGCGAAATTCGCTGAAGACTCTACGATCTATGGAAATATTAGGGAGATGTGAGAGTCCGGGCCAATGTCGTGCATCAACACTGTGATGCCGTGTCACCCACGGTTCGGTCGCGCAAACGACGCCATGCGACCGGTAATACGCTGTTCAGTCGGTTGCATCAGCCGTACTGCATCGGTCGAGCTGCTCCGAGCAAGTGACAATGCGTCATCGGACCGATGACGCCGGACCCATGCTCCGGAGTGCATCACCCAGCTCCGTCCGCCGCCGTACGCCGAGTTTGCGATAGGTGTTGGTGAGGTGTTTCTCAACGGCTCTTGAAGTGACTTCGAGCATCTCGGCGATTTCCTGGTTCGACCGGCCGCTCACCGCCAGCATCGCCACCTTCTGCTCAGACCGAGTCAGTTTTCCCCCTGTGCTCGCGGGTGCGCTGACACCGAGTGCGGTGCGAGCGCGGTGCGTTATCTGCTGGTCGCCGATTTCCTCGGCGAGTTCGAGGCAGGAACGCCAGGAGTCCGGGAGGTTCGTGAATTCGGCCTGTTGCCGCAACGCGTACAGGAGTTCCAGCCGGTGCGCAGAGGTCCGGAGCACCTCGATCGCGCGCCCCGTCAGCTCCAGGCCGCGGGCACCCCCGACGACCCGCCCGAGCACGCGCAGGGTCCTGCCGACACCGGAGGCCGCTCCCCACTCCTCCGCGATCAGCCGCTCCTCCTCGGCGAGCGCGATCGCGTCACCCGTGGCGCCGAGCGTGAGCTTCACGAGCGCGAGTGCCGAGCGCCACGGGAACAGCACGGGGTTGCGCCAGCCGCACCTGTCCAGGTGCGCGCCGCAGTCGGTCAGTGTCAGCGCCGCCGCGGCGTGCTCGCCACGCACGACGGCCGCCTGTCCGCGCAGCAACCCGGTCACCGTGGCCAGGCACTGGTTCGCGGGCTCCGCCTTCACCGAGGCGAGCATCTGGTCGATGAGGTCCCGATCACCGAGTTGCAGTGCGACAGTGCCGGCCAGGACAGCAGCGGACGCGCCGACCGCGCTCGAGTTCCACGCGCCGAGGTCGAACGCGTCGGACGCGGCGCGGGTCGCCTCGGCAACGCGGCCGGTGAGGAGGTGGACCAGCGACTGCTCGGTGCGGATCGTCGCCTGTTCGACGACGTCACCCCGTTGCTGTGCGGCGGTCAGCGCCCGTTCGAGCCAGCCGTCGACCACACCCGGCGAGTCAGCCGCGGCGAGTGCGGTCACCAGCAACGGCGCCGTGCTGGCCGAGTGCGCCGATGACGCCGGCGCCCGCGCCAGCAGCTGCTCGGCCAGTGCCGCCACCCGGCGCGCGGGCACGCGCGCGGTCAGGGTGGCCGCGTTGACCAGCACCGACAACAGCTCGCGTTCCGCTCCGCTGTCGGTTCGCCCGGCTGCCCGCAGTTCGTCGAGCCGCGCTCCGGTGGTGGCGAGCTCCCACGGCTCGGTCCTGCCGATGAAGCGCAGCCTGGCCTCCAGCCGCAACGCGAGGTCGCGGTCGACTCCGCCGTGCCGCTCCGGCGGCCCGAACTCCTCGACGACCCCGCGCAGGATGGACACCACAGCCTCCGGCGCGTCCCCCATGACCGCGGGCGTGAGCCTGATCAACGCGGCCGCCCGTTCACGGGGGCCGGGCAGCAGCGCGACCGCGTACGAGAGGGTGCGCACCGCCGCGTTCACGTCCAGCAGGCGTTCCGCGCTCGCCAGGTCGACGAGCACGGTCGCCCGGTCCAGACCGTCGACGGACGTGTCGAGCAGAGCACGCCGCAGGTAGCCCACCGCCGCCTCGGGTGCGCCGCGGCGCAGTGCGACGTGCGCGGCGTCCCGCAGTGCCTCCACCGCCCACGGCCCCTGCGGCGTCGAGGTGGCCAGCAGCTGTCCGGCCACCGACTCCGAGGGTTTGCCCAGCTCGTACAACAGACGGACGGCCCGCAGGTTGAGCTGTTCCCGTTCGGCCGCCGTCATCAGGTCATCGACTGCTTCGCGCACACAGGAATGGACGAACCCGGTGCCGCGGAAGAGCCCCAGCCTGGTCAACCCGCGCACGATCTCCGCCGTCGTCTGCTCGTCGAGACCTGCGAGCGCACCCACCGCGTCCAGCTCAGCGGACTCGCCCAGCACCGCGGCCGCCTCGAGCAGCCGCCGGACCGGGTCCGGTTGCGCCCGCATGCAGGCGACCACCCGCTCTCGCGCCTGGGCAGGACGCACTGTGCGCACGAGGTCCGCGTTCCCCGCGGTCGGGGCCTCGCCACCCACCGCCCACGCCAGCACGAGCGCGGTGACCAGCAGCGGGTTGCCGCCGGTCGCCTCGTGGCAGGCCAGCGCGAACTCCTCGTCGCACTCACGTCCCAGCTTGGCGCGCACGAGCATGGCGGTCCCGGCCGGACTCAACGGCCGCGGCCGCAGCCGTCGCGTCGCCGCCGCGAGAATCGACGCCGCCGCAGGACGCTCGGCCAGCGAGTCTCCCTCGCGCACCGTCACGAGCACCACCATCGGCAGGTGCCGGATGCGCCCGGCCAGCACCTCCAGCAGTTCCAGTGAGGGCTCGTCCACCCACTGCAGGTCGTCCACCAGCACGAAGAGCGGTTTGATCGCGCTGAGGTTGCGCCCGAGGCTGAGCAGGCCGAGCTGGACGGACCGCGCGGCGTCGTCGTGGCCGTCATCGCCGGCACCGCCGCCGAACACGGGGCGAGCGAGCACCGCCGACCCCGACCACACTTCATCTGGTGCGCCGGTCAGTGCCGGTTCGAGGAACTGCCGGACCACACCGTAGGCGTGATCGCGTTCCATCAAGGTCGCGGACGCGTGCCGCACGGAGAACGACGCGGCGCCGGGATGCCGGGACAGCGCGCGGAGCAACGCGGTCTTGCCGTTGCCCAGCGGGCCGGCCACTACGACGATGCTGCCGACGCCGCCACGGGCCTGCTCGAGTGCCTGGCCCACCAGGTTCGTCTCGTCATCGCGTTCGAGCAGCACTCCGGTCGCGCATCCCTTCGTCATGCCGTGGGCTCCCAGCCGAGCCCGCGGGCCCGGTTGATCAGCGGGGTCGATCGGGACAGGACGGCGATCTCCGCCGCCTCCCTGATCATCGGCACGGCGGAGGAAGGGTTGAGGACCTGGGCGAGTTCGAGCAGTGCGTTCGCACGCAGCAGCTGGAACGGTGAACCGGTCAGCAGGCGGACGGCCTCCCGCAGGTGATCCTCGCCGCCGATCACCGCCGCGCAGCTCAGGTGGGCGCGGGCGGTGGTGCTGGGCGCGCCCCAGCGCTGGGCGAGTTCGAGGTCCCGCGCGCACGTCCTGGCCGCGCCCTCGTGGTCGCCGGTCGCGGCCAGTGCCGCCGCGGAAATGGACCGCCACGGCAGCGCGGCGGGGTTCACCCACTGCCGGGAGAGCATCCAGCGGCCGCACTCGTCGGCCCGCGCCGCGGCCTCGGCGGGATCGCCGGTCACGAGGGCAAGCACGGAGCGGGCGAAGTTGAAGAACGTCCGTGCGTAGCCGAAGCCGATCCGTTCGTCCGGCTGGCTCGCGGACAACTCGATCGCGCGGTCGAGCCGGCCGCGCTCGATGTTCACCAGCATGTCCGCCGCGACCATGATCGGGCGCGCGTCCGGATGCAGGTTCGCCAGCGGGTACACGGACTGCGCCTGCTCCAGGTCCGCCGCGGCGTCGTCCAGATCGCCCGCCATCGCGCGTACTTTCGCCCGCATCATCAGCGCCTGCGGCACGACCGACGTCAGCCGCCTCCTGCGGGCCTCGGCGATCACGAGGTCCAACCCCGCGACGGCCCCGGCGACGTCGTCGGCCGCGGCCAGGGTGAGACAGGCGAACAGACGGGAGGTGAGCAGCTTTGCCGGTGCCGTCAGCGCGATGGTCGCCGTTGCCCTGGCGTGCTCGGCGTCGACGCCCTGACAGGCGTACATCCACGCGGCGATGCCTGCCCTGTCCGGGTTCGCGCACGCGGTGGGCAGCTCCGCGGCGTCGAGAACGCCCAGTTCCGGCGTCTCGACCGGGGCGTCGTCGGCGATCCAGTACAACGACGTGACGGCGTCGCGATCGCCACCGGCGGACCGCACCGCGCTGAGCGTGCGCCGCAGCAGGGCGGCGTCACCACGTCCCCACAGCTGGTCCGCTGCCGCCAGCCGCACGTCCGCGCACTCCGGTGACTGCGGTTCCAGCAGCATCCTGGCGAGCCTGCGGTCCGCGGCGACCGGTGCGACCGCGCACTCCGCGACGGCGAGCTCCAGCACGAGCTCCGCCCGCACGACCGGCGTGACCGGTTCGGTCAGCGCGCGGCGCAGGCACCCGACGGCCTCGGCGGCACGGTTGCCGTCCGCTTCCTCCCGTGCCACCGCTCGTAGTAGCGGCACCACCCACGCCTCACTGAGGGGCGGGGCTCCGATCAGCAGCCGCGCCACCTCGGACGGGAGCACGGCGCACTGGTGTCCGAGCCGGGCCGCACGTGCGTGGAGATCCTCGCGTGCGGGCGCCGGCATGCCCTCCAGCAGCCGCGACACCCTGATGCCCGCGGTCAGCTCCGGCTTGCCCGGCTCCGTCACCAGCCCGGCGCCGGCCAGCAGCTCCAGCGCACGGCCGAGTGAGATCGTCCGCAGCCTGGCCAGCACCTCGACCAGGTCGACGGGGAACAGCGGTCCGCAGACGGCGACCACCCGCAGCAGGTCGACGACCTCGGCGGGCAGCGACCGCACGGTCCGCGTGGTGAGGTCGGCGAACACGTCGGCCGTGATGCCGGCCAGCGCGTCGAGCCAGGCACCGCTGGGCTCCAGCCCGTCCTCGGCGCACCGGTCGAGCAGCGGGCACAGCGCCGCCGGACGGCCGCCGGTGTGGTCGTGCAGCGCACTGACGAAGTCGTCGTCGCCCGGACGACCGAACCTGCTGGTCACCAGGGCCGAGATGCCGTCGTGTCCGAGTGGCCGCAACGGAATCGTCGTGGCTGCGGGCAGCACGGGCAGGCAGAGGTCCGTGACGACCGCGACCATCAGCGGCACTTGGACGGCCCGTCCGGCCAGGCTCGCGAGCCAGTCGCGTGACTCGTGGTCGAGCAGGTCCGCGTCGTCCACGGCGACCAGCACGGGCGTGCCGCGGGCCAGCTCCACCAGCCGGCCGACGGCCGCCGGACCGCGGTCACCGCAGTGCAGCTGGGACATCAGCTCAGCCACCACGCCACCGGACCCGCTCAGTGCCGCGCACCCGCCCGCTGCGGTCAGCACCGTGGTTCCCGCGCGCTGGGCGAGCTCCACCGCACGGTCGAGCACGGCGGTCCGGCCGGTACCGCGATGGCCGCAGATCTCCAGCAGCGACGAACGGCCGGACGCCAGCATCCGCACCGACCGTTCCAGCACGGCGAGCGCGGTGTCCCGTTCGACCAGTGCGGCGGTTGCCCTCCCGCTCATCGCAGCTGCACCGCGAGCTCGGCGCGGGTCTGGGCACCCAGCTTCCGGTAGGCGTTCGAGAGGTGGCTTTCGACGGTCCGCACCGTGACGTACAGCTTCTCGGCGATCTCCCGGTTGGTCAGACCGTCCGCCGCGAGCTCGGCGACTCTCAGCTCACCACCGGTGAGCGCGTCCCTCGGTGAGGCGTGCACCGCGCTCATCCGCCCACCCGCCGCCGTCAGCAGCTCGTGTGCCCGGTCCGCGGCGATGGTCGCGCCGCAACGCACTGCGACGTCCACCGCGGCGCGCAGGTGCTTGCGGGCTGCCTTCTCGTGCTGCTCGCGCATCAGCGAGGCGCCCAGCGCGCGCAGCGCCAGGGCTTCGTGCAGCTGCGCACCCGCCTCGCTGAGCTCGGCGACCGACTGCTCCAGCGTCTCGACGTGCCCTGTGCTCAGCCCCTTGGCTAGCAGCGCGTAACCCCGTGCGGCGGGGGTGCTCCAGTTGAGCGCGGCGTCGGCGCCGCGCTCGGCGAACTCGGCGGCCTCACCGGTGCGGCCCAGCCGCATCGTCACCGCGACCCCGTCCAGCCACCACGGGACGAGCACCGGGTTGTGCACACCCATGGCGTCGAACTCCCGGCCGCAGCGCTGGAGCATGTCCAGCGCCGCGTCGTTGTCGCCGCGGTTCCACAGCCAGTGCGCCTTGGCGTTCAGCGCCCAGCCGTACTCGACCGCGTCACGCGGTGCCCGCATGCGGTGGAAGAGCTGCTCGGTCTGCTCGGTGTAGCCGCGCCGCACCAGCACCGACGCCAGCACCGTCAGCGCGCCGAAGTCCTCGGGGCCCGCGATCGCCAGTGCGGCACCGGCGTCCCGTTCGGCCTGCGTCAGGTCGCCTGCCTCGTACGCCAGGCCCGCCCGCGTCGCGAGTGCGAGCTTGCGCGTCTCGGCGCCACCGGAACCCGGCGCGGCCTCGATGATCTCGTCCACCAGCGTCATCGCCGCGGTCCGCTCGCCGCAGAAGTGCAGCGACGTGACCGCGAAGACGTCCCACAGCTCACGGGCACCACCGGGTGCGGGTAGCGCGGACCGGAGGTGGCCGAGCGCCGAGGTGAGCGACTTGCCACGCAGCACCTCGGCCCTGGCGAGCTGCTGCGCGAGCCGTCGGCCGCCCTCCGCCCTGCCCTGCGGCGGCGTGATCACGCGCGCCAGGTCCATCGCACGGCCGACGGTGGCCGAACCGCCGAAACCGTTGACCAGCGCCGTCGCTTCGATCCTGGCGCGCAGCTCCGGATCGATCGCGATGAAGCGGCCGGTGCGTTCCTCTTCGGACAGGTAGTCGGCGAGCAGCAGGAACCCCTCCTCGCCACGGCCGGCCCGCAGCGCCACCGCGCCGTACCGGACCGCGATCGACGCACGGACCGCCGGGTCGGTGCCGTCGGCGAGCAGCCCGGCGTAGACGTCCATCGCCGCGGAGGGGTCGATCTCGGTCAGCCGGGTCGCGAGCTCCTGCCGCGTGTCGGCGTGGCCGGGGACCGCGTCGAGCACGCGCCGCAGGTAGCTGACCGCCAGCTCCGGGCGCAGCGTGCTCTCCCGTGCCGCGCCACGCAGCGCGCAGAACATCCACACTTCGGTCAACGCGGGCAGCAGCATGACCAGTTCGGCGATCTCCTCCTGCGGACGACCCTCGTCCGTGAGCAGCCTCGCCGCCTTCGTCCGGACCTCGGCGAGCTCCTCGGGACCGAGCGCGTCGAGCAGCCGCGCGCGCAACGCGGCCGACCGGAAACGCCCGTCCGGGCTGAGCACGCCGAGGGACACCAGTTCCGCGCGTATCACCACGGCCGCCGCCGATGAGGTCTCGGCGAGCGCCGCCACGCTCGCGGGCTCGGTGCTGCCGAGCACCGCCGCGGCGGTGGCGTACCGGCGCGTCGGCTCCGGTTGGTCCTTCAGCCAGATGAGCTGCCATGCGACGAGCTCGGCCTCGACGTCGGGCGTGGCACCGGTCGCGCTGGTCTTCGCGGCCCAAGCCAGCGTGACCTCGGGGATTCCAGCGGTGGACTCCAGCGCGACGCGGACGCACTCGGGGTCCGGGACGAACCCGCACTCGCGCGCGATCAGTTCCGTCATGTCGGCCTCGTCGAACGGACCCAGGTCGATCGTGGTCGTGTCCAGTGCGCCGGTGAGATCGGCGAACATCTCCTCGGCGGCGACGCGCTCGGCACACGGGTAGACCAGCACGACGTACACCTGGAGCTCGGGGATGCGGCGTGCCAGCACACCCAGCCAGCGGGCGGTCGCGCGGTCACAGCGGTGGGCGTCGTCGAGGACCAGCACCAGCGGACGACCCGCCGTGCGCGGGACGACCAGGTCGTTCAGCGCGTACCACCGGGCATGCTCGTCGCGCCCGGTCAGCAGCGCGTCGACCGGTTCGGCGCCGAACAGCCCTCTCGCGGCGGCGAAGTGCTCGTCACCGGCACAGGTGGTGACGAGGACGTCCGCCTCGTCACGCAGGTCCTCGCGCAGCAGACCGACCAGCGCGGACTTGCCAATGGCCCGTGGGCCGCGCACGTGGAGAAGACCGATCCGGCCGGCGGCCGTCTCCCGCACCCCGGCCGCCACCTGTCGCAGTTCTCGGCGGCGGCCGCCGGGCCGCCAGGTCGTGAGCCGCTCACCAACCTCGGACAGCGCCATCCCGACTCCCTCGCCCACAACGGCGTCGTACGGAACGAAAACGAATCGGCCGCCGCCGTGTTCAGCATTTGGTACAACTTTCGAACACGAAACAGGTTACTCAGGATTGTTGGAGCGCTTCGACAACTTGAGCACCGCTTGAGGTTTCGCGGCGGCATCCGCGCTGGCCCGGCACGGTTTCAGGCTGTCTACCTGTTGAGACGCCCGGCGTGGCACAGCATGACGCGGTCGTCCTGCCGAGGTGCCCGCGCCGTCCCGGCGAGTACGCGGTCCTGGTGGTGGCTGCCCTCACCAAGACCGCGTGGTACGTCTAGCGACTCGATGTCACCGGGTTCGCTCATCACGGGCGGCGCCTGCCCGGTCGGCGTCACTCCATTTCGAAAGGTTCGATCCGCTTTTCGAAATGCGGCGGAAATGCTCGCAGCGCTGATGCCAGAACAACCGGAAACCGCATTTGCGCTCGTCCTGGATCACCGCACAGACTGGTGGCAGCTCGACCATCACCACCACCGGGACCCGTTCAGGCAGACGATGGATCCAACCTGCGTACGCGAATCGCCCGCTCCGCCGTACGATGATCGTCACCAGCCGGTGCGATCCGAAGGGCGGGCATGATCACAATCAAAGAGGTCGCCCACCACGCCGGCGTCTCGATGAGCACCGTGTCATACGTGCTGTCCGGTAAACGGAGTATCTCCGAGGAGACCAAACGCCGCGTCGAGCAGAGCATCGTCGCGCTCGGTTATCACCCGAACGCCGGCGCGCGGGCGCTCGCGTCGAACCGCTCGCAGGTCCTCGGCCTGGTGATGCCGTTGCGATCCGACCAGAACATGCCGGTCATCATGCAGTTCGTCTCGTCGATCGTGGCGTCCGCCCGCGGCTACGACTACGACGTGCTGCTGCTGACCAAGGAGGCCGGCCCCGGCGAAGCACACCGGGTCATCGCGCGGTCCATGGCGGACGCGATCGTCATGATGGACGTGGAGAGCGCGGATCCACGCGTTCCCGAACTGCGCGC
>JAVXWK010000572.1:0-4526 GCA_032230575.1 Pseudonocardiales bacterium
ACGACGACCAGCGTCGCGTGCGAGCTGTTCTTCGCAGGGCCCGCGTTGGTGTGCCTTCGGGACCGCGCGCGGGGGACGAAGGCCTCTAAGCGTGACGTTGGGCGGCCGCGATCCTGGGACTGGATCGATCAGTACCGGTCAACAGCCAATGAGTTGGAAGGACCGTCATGAAGCCGGGTCGCGTGTTTGCACTGGTCGCCGGGTGCCTGCTGGTCGGGCCCGGGACCGGCTTGCTGGCGGGTGGTGGCGTGCTCGCTGCGGCGTACGCCTTTGACCGCGACGACAGCGGCTATTTTTCCGCGACGGTCGACCGGTTGGAGTCCCCGACTGCAGCCATCACTGCCGGGGATCTGGACCTTGTCACCGACCCCGGGTCCCCGGACTGGCTGCTGGACCGGCTGGATGCCGACGTGCGGCTCGAGGTCACCGGAGCCGCTGCCCGTGCCCCGTTGTTCGTCGGCATCGGCCCCGCAGCTGACGTCGACGCCTACCTGGCCGGGGTCGCCCACGACCAGGTGATCGACTCCACGGGAGACGCGCCCGCATACCGCCGCAGCAGCGGCCAGACCGTGATCGCGCCGCCGACAGAGCAGAGCTTCTGGGTCGAGTCCGCGACCGGTGACGGCACTCAGCGACTCGACTGGACCGCCACGAGCGGGCTTTGGGCGGCCGTGCTGATGAACACAGACGGCTCACCCGGAGTTGCCGCCGAAGCGACCGTGGGAGCCAAGGCCGGTTTCGTGCTGCCCCTGGCGATGATCCTGCTGGGCCTGGGCGCCGCCACCACAGCGGCCGCGGTGCTGCTGATCGTGGTCGGCGCGGCCGGCCACCGACCGCACCGGCCGCTGACCGGGGCCGGTCCGGGCCTGGGCACCACGCCCGCCCGAACGTTCCTGCCAGGCTCCTCCACCAGCCCGGTCACCCTGAGCGCCTTGCTGGATCCGGGTCTGTCCCGGTGGCAGTGGCTGGTGAAGGCTTTACTGGCCATTCCCCACTTCGTGGTCCTCGCGTTCCTGTGGGTGGCCTTCGTCGTCCTCACCCTCGTGGCCGGGGTGGCGATCTTGTTCACCGGCTCCTACCCCCGCGGCATCTTCGACTTCAACGTCGGCGTGCTGCGCTGGTCCTGGCGGGTCGAGTACTACGCCACCACCGGTGGGATCGGCACGGACCGTTACCCGCCTTTCAGCCTCCGACCCGAACCCGACTATCCCGCGACCCTGGACGTCGCCTACCCGGACCGGCTGTCGAACGGGCTGGTGCTGGTCAAGTGGCTGCTCGCGCTGCCCCACCTGGTCATCGTCGGACTCCTGATCGGCGGCTACCCGGCCTGGCTCGACGAATCCAGCACCCCGATCCCGTTCGACCTGGCCGGCGGCCTCCTTGGCCTGCTGGTGCTGGTCACCGGGGTGGTGCTGCTGGCCACCGGGCGGTATCCCCGCGCGCTGTTCGACCTGATCGTCGGGCTCAACCGGTGGATCTACCGGGTGATCGCCTACGCCGCGCTGATGACCGACCGGTACCCGCCGTTCCGGCTCGACCAGGGCGGCACCGAACCCACACCGGCACCCCTGGTCCCGCCACCGGCTGGACCCAGCGTTGCCGACCTTCGTGAGCTAGACCGCCAGGAGTTGGCCCGATGACTACGCGCACCCCACACCCCGACACCCGACCGACACCAGTGGTGTCCGACGCACGACCCGAGCCGGGCCTCCCGCACGGTCGGGCATGGCCGGACGCTCCGCCGGTCGCCGGCGCGGTCAACCGGCTCCGCACCGTCGTCGCGCCGGCCTGGCGGAACTGGCGCACCGGTCCCGGAATCGCCGTAGGCGGTGCGGCCGGCTGGGGACTCCTCGCCGGGTTGTGGACGCCCCGCGGGCCGCTCACCACGATGCAAGCCCTGTCGGCGATGGCCATCAGCCTTTTCGTCGGGGTGTCGGCCGGGATCGTCATGCGGTCGCGGTGGGCGGTTCTGCTCGCCCCAGCGGTCTTCGTCCTCGTGTTCGAGCTCACCCGCCTGAGCACCACCGGCCCCCTGGTCGACGGCATACGCGCCAGCGAGTACGGGTTCATCGCCTTCGTCGCAGGCCGCGGGTTCCATGGCCTGCTCGCGCTCGTCCCGATGGCGTTGGGTGCCGCTGTGGGCGCGGCTGTCGCCCGGCGCCTGGGCAGCACCATGGCGCGGCGTTCTGGATGGGGCCGGGCAGGTGCCTACCTGCGCCGCGGCGTCGCCCTCCTCTCCGCCGTGGCCTTGGTCGCGCTGGCCGCGGCCGTCGCCGCACCGGCGGGCACCGACCCCATCACCGGTGCCGACGGGGAACGACTGCCCGGAAGCGTCGCCGAGCTCACCCGGGTCGAGGTCGGCGGCCATGACCTGTCGCTGATGATCCGCGGGCAGAGCACCGCCAACCCTGTGCTGCTGTTCCTTGCCGGCGGTCCCGGCGGCACCGAGCTGGGCGCCATGCGTCACCACGGCCAGGCCCTGGAACAGGACTTCGTCGTGGTCACCTGGGACCAACGCGGCGCCGGCAAGTCCGTCGACCAGCTCGAACCCACCTCAACCCTCACGCGTGACCGCGCTGTCAGCGACACGCTCGAGGTCACCAACTACCTGCGGGACCGCTTCGGTCAGGACAAGATCTATCTGCTCGGACAGTCATGGGGCACCATCCTCGGCGTGCTCGCCGTCCAGGCGCAGCCCGAGCTGTTCACGGCGTTCATCGGAACCGGCCAAATGGTCAGCCCCCGAGCGACCGACCGGATCATCTACCGGGACACCCTGGCTTGGGCTCGGGAGACCGCCAACACCGACCTGGTGGACACCCTGACCGAGATCGGCCCCCCGCCCTACCGGGACATGCTCAACTACGAACCCGCGCTGTCCTCCGAGCCCGGGGTCTACCCCTACGACCACACCCGCAACGCCGAAGGGCCGGGCCAGATGGGTGAAGGCATCTTCGTCGGCGAGTACAGCCTGATCGACAAGGTGCACAACCTCGGCGGCTTCCTCGACTCGTTCGCCGTGCTGTATCCCCAGCTTCAGGACATCGACTTCCGTGACACCGCGGCCAGCCTCGACGTGCCGGTCTACCTGTTCCAAGGTCGCCACGAGGCCCGCGGCCGGGCCGAGCTGGCCGACCGTTGGTTCGCGATGCTCGACGCCCCCCGCAAGCAGCTGACCGTCGCCGAAACCTCCGGGCACCGACCGCTCTGGGAGCAGCCAGAGCAGTTCCACGACTTCATGACCAACACCGTGCTCGCCCAGACGCAACAGACCGGCTAGGCGCCGGTGCTGACCCCTTTGCGCACCTGCCGTGACCATCCGCCGCTGAACCAAGGAGGCTCCACCGATGAGGGTCCTGGTCGTTACCGCTTCGCGGCATGGCTCAACCGCCGAGATCGCTCGCGCCATCAGTGTGCGGCTGCGGGCGCGCGGTCACGACGTCGACGCGGTCGAACCGACAAGGGTGTCCTCGCCCGATCGCTACGACGCCGTGATCATCGGGAGCGCCGTCTACGCCGGCAACTGGCTCAAGGACGCTCGCGAGTTTGTCGAGATGAACGCCGCTATTCTCTCAGCACAGCGTGTGTGGCTCTTCAGCTCCGGCCCGCTGGACGACACCGTGAGCAAGGCCATTCCTGCCGAGAAGATTGATCGCCTGACGTCCGCTACCGGCTCACTCGGTCACCACCTCTTCGCCGGGCGACTCGACCGCAGCGAGCTGAGCCATGCCGAGCGCCTCCTCACCAGAATCGTTCACGCGCCCGACGGCGATTTTCGCGACTGGGAAGACGTGACCCAATGGGCTGATCAGATCGCGGATGCGCTGGCCTGAGGCGGTGCGGGCGCCAGTACGGCAGCGGTGTGAAGCAGCCGTCGAAGATCGGCCGCGAAGCGGGTGGCAGGCCCACCATCGACCGCGTTGTGGTCGATGGTGACTGTGAGCAGAACGTCTCGCGGGGCGATCCGGTCCCCGACAGCCCCTTGGAGCGATGGACGGAGAATGACAAGGTGCCGCCGACCTCAGCAGCGCGCGGCCCTCGTCAGGAACCGAGGGTGATTCGTTCCGGGTCGCAGCGAGTCTCCGCGGCTCTTGGTTCGCGTGTGCGCGTCTCAGTGCTCATCCCGGCTGGGAGACCAGATGACTGGGGTCTCGCGCCGAGTAAGCGCGGTCATACACGTTGACGGGTTGTCCGTCCGATTCGGCAAGCGGTACGCCGTTTCAGCGGTAGATCTCGAGGTGGGGGATGGAGTCCATGGTCTCCTCGGACCGAACGGTGCGGGCTAGGCGACGCGCATGCGTGGCTGGGTCATGGCACTAGCCGGCCTGCACGAAGTACCGGTCACGTTGCTCATGCCGCGGCCGCGGGGGTGAGGCATCGGGCCTGGCCGTCGCGTAACACGTAGTAGACGACCTCGAGCATCCGTCTCGCGGTGGCGACCTTCGCGATGTTGCGGGCGCCCTTCCCGCGGCGGGCCACGATGCCCTCGCGGACCGAACACGGCGGCCAGGACCGGGCCGATGCCC
>JAVXWK010000015.1:0-5430 GCA_032230575.1 Pseudonocardiales bacterium
TGACCTTCATGAACGACGCCAGCGTCGACTGCTCGATGTACTTGCCACGCGCGGTCAGTGCGATGCGGGCGGCGGCAGCGGAGCACCAGTAGCCGGTCTTCTGCACCTGGAACTGGTGCGGCAGAACACCTTCACCCTGGATGCCGAGCTCGGCGGCGGCCGGGATGACGTTCTCACCAGGCGCGGCAAGAGCCGGTGCGGTCAGGATGGTCATCGCGACACCGGCCGCGGCGATCACCCCGGTGATCTTCGCAAGCTTCATCTTCCAGATCCCCTCAGTGGAGGCGCCGAACCCCTGGCGCGGCGCTCGGCGAAAGCTTGTCGGCACGCGGTAAAGGCTCGCCACCACATTCGGCCAAGTCCTAAAAAGCCAGGTAGAAGTACTCAGAGGAACGCGAACGCCACCCACAGTGGGCGGAATGGACCGTTCGGCTGAGTCGTCTCGAATCCGGTACAAGGCCTGAGACGCTGTGCCACTCTGCTTGCCGTGCTGCGTGTCCACTTCACGGCGGAGGACCTGGCGAGGGTGCGGATCGCCGCTGGTCCCGACCCGATGTGGGAGATCCTGCTGAGCCTGCACGTGCTGCGGCAGCGTTCGGCGACCCCGGTGTTCGGCACGTGGCGCGCGAACGTGCGCGCCACCCTGCCCGACGACGCCCGCTGGCTCATGCAGCTCGCGCCACCCGTCGGCTACTCCCCCGACTTCCTGACGCCCACCGCGGGTTCCTGCGCCCTCGACGCCGGCATCGACGCGGTGCTCAGCACTCCGGTCGAGTCCTTGCGGGCCGACCTCGCCCAACTGGACTGCCGCCACCGAGACCCGCGCACCCACCTGCTGGCCAGCGGCGACGTGGCCACATTGGACTCCCTCGGCGAGGCCTTACGCGCCTACCACCGCCACGCCCTGGCCCCGATCTGGGACGAGATCAGAGCAGGAGTCGACGCCGAGCGCGCGGTCCGGGCACGTTCCTTTCTGGACGGCGCCTGCGAGGGCATGCTCTCGGCCCTGCACCCGACCATCTCCTGGACTTCGCCCGTCCTGCGGATCGAGTCCCGCTTCCCGCACCGGGACGTCCACCTGCACGGCCAGGGCCTGGTGCTCGTCCCGTCGTACTTCTGCTGGGAACGCCCGATCATGCTCCGCGACCAGCGCCGCCCGCCGGTCCTCGTCTACCCGATCGCCCGCGACCTGCACGTCGCCACCACGGGGAAACGCTCGCTGGAAGCCCTCCTGGGCCGTACCCGAGCGGCCGCCCTCGAAGTCATCGCAGGCGGCTGCACCACCACCGAACTGGCCCGCAGACTCGGTATCTCGGCCGCGTCAGCCAGCGCCCACGCCTCCGTGCTGAGAGACGCGGGCCTGGCCGTCGCTCAACGCCACCGCAACTCCGTGCTCCACACCGCCTCGGCGCTCGGCGTGGAACTACTCGCCTGAGGAGTCCGGCAGATCGGCGTAGTCGGGCAGTTCGACACCGTTGATCGCACGGTCGACCAGCGCCATGAGCGCCTCCATGTCGGGATCCGGGCCCGGCTCGACCTCTGCCTGGGGCACCGCACGACTATGCGCGTGCAACCGGCCGATCTCCTGGTTGTCCGCGACGAACTGCCGCATCCGCTCCTCGTAGGCGGCAAATCCGGCCGCGGCGTCCCACTTGGCGGCGGCCAGCTCTCCGGCGAGCAGGTAGGCGCCGACCAGAGCCAGCCCGGTGCCGGCCCCGGACATCGGCGACGCGCAGAACGCGGCGTCGCCGATCAGTCCCACCCGCCCCTTCGACCAGCGGTCCATCTTCACCTGTGCGACCTGGTCGAGGTAGAAGTCCGGGGTGTCGTCCAGGTGCGCGAGGATGCGCGGGGTCAGCCAGCCGAAACCGTCCATCTTCTCGCGCAGCAACTGCTTCTGCGCCTCGATGTCGCGGTGGTCGACGTCGAACTCCGCCGCCGGGAAGGAGAACAGGGCCATCGCCTGCGTGGCGTCCTGGATGGGCCGCAGCCCAGCGGACCGCGCGGTCACCGGGTCCTGGTAGTCGAGGAACCAGCGGTCGAGCCCGAACTCGTTGGGCACGCTGTAGAAGGCCAGCACCATCCCGAGGTGGTGGATGAACTGCTCACGTGACCCGAACACCATCGCGCGCAACGACGAGTGCAGCCCGTCGGCCCCGACCACCAGGTCGAACCTCCGCTGCTGACCGCTCGCGAAGGTCACGTCGACCCCGTCGGCGTCCTGCGTGAGCTCGGCGATCCGGTCGTTGAAGACGTACTCGACACCGTCGCGGGTGTCGTCGTAGAGCACCTGCGCCAGGTCCCCGCGCAGGATCTCGATCTCCGAGATGTACCCGTCACCGCCGTCGTCCTCGGCACTGAAGGTCTGCAGCACGTTCCCGTCGACGTCCACGGTGTGCGCGCCGGCCGTGTCCGTGCAGGCCGCGCGCACCTCCGCGTCCAGCCCCATCCGCCGGATGACCTCCCTGGCCACCCCGCGCGCGTCCACCGCCTGACCACCGGGACGCAACCCGGCAGCCCGTTCCACCACGGTCACCTCGGCCCCTCGCCGGCGCAACCAGTGCGCCAGCGCGGGCCCCGCAATGCTCGCCCCAGCGACCAAAACCCTGTTACCGCTCACCGCGACCCCCAAAATCGCTCAGCCGGACAACGGTCCGGAGTGTACGTAGATCAAGGCCGCGCCCGCACCGCCGCCCGCGCGCACCCACCGGCCACGACGAGCAGCGCCAACGCCGCCCACACCGGCCACAGCTCGGAGTAGGTGATCGCCAGCGCGATGTGCGTGGCGCCGGCAGCCGTGAAGACCGCCGCCAGCACGACCCAGAAGTAGAAGTACCGCCTGATCCAACCCACCCCCTGTCCACACGAGTCCCGTTATCGCGCGTATCGAGGTTTGTGGTGCGCGGGTTACTGGTGAGGTCACCTGCGATCCGGTACTACTGACCCGCATGACGACCGACACCGTGACCGGCTCCGACTACGGCAACCTCGTGCGCACGCACCTGACGCGCGTCGAACAGCACAACGCCGCCGCGCTCGACGACGTGGCCGAGCTCGTGCTGGCCGCGGTCCAGGCGGACGGCCTGCTCCTCACCGCGGGCGCCGGCCACTCCCTGGCAGCGGTCGCCGAAACCTTCTACCGCGCGGGCGGCCTGGCCTGCGTCCGCCCGATCTACCACCCGGAACTGCTCCCGATGCACGGCGCCATCAGCAGCACCTCGGCCGAACGCCGCTCGGGCCTCGCCGGCGAAGTCCTCCGCGAAGCAGGCCTCGCCCCGCACGACGTCCTCTTCGTCTTCTCCACCTCAGGCGTCAACTACTACCCGGTCGAACTCGCCCAAGAGGCCGCCAACGCGGGCTGCCCGGTCGTAGCCGTCACCTCGGTCAGCTCCAGCTCCCAAGCCCCGCGCCGAGCAGGCGTCACCCTCGCCGAGGTGGCCACCGTCGTCCTGGACAACCTCGTCCCGCCCGGCGACTCGACCTACCCGGTGGACGCCCCGGTCACCGCCGCCATCTCCACCGTAGCCACCACGTTCCTCTGGAACCTGCTGATGGTCCGCCTGATCGACAAGGCCACCGAGACCGGTGTGCAACTGCCGCTCTGGCGCAGCGCCAACGTGGAAGGCGGCGACGCGGCCAACGCCGACCTGCTCAAGCACTACCAAACCCGCGTCCCGCAGCTCGGATAGGTAGAAATCCTCAGGGTTTCTCAGCCGCCCGCCGTTAGTCTCCCACCGGGGAAAGCACTTACCTGGGGGGAACTCAACCGTGGAACCGAAGACCCGCAGATGGATCCTGATCAGCGGCGCCCTCGCCACCGCCACCATCATCGGCGTGGCGGGCGCCCTGCTCTGGAACTCAGACCCGGCCACCTCAGAAACACCGCAACAACGGGCGGCCTCGGAAAAACCAGCAGACCGCGCAGGCGACGTGGCCCAGTCCTTCGTGAACGCCCTGTTCACCAAGGACGCCACCCTCCCTGCCAACCAGACCGACGCTCCAGACGCCGCCACCACGGCGATCACCGCCACCAAGTCGGGCATGGGCACCTCCGCCTACCAAGCCCGCCTGGCCTCAGCCCCACCACCACCGGCCGACGCCACCACCGCCGAGATCGCGGCCTCCGTGACCTGGACGATGCCGAACTCCAGCCTCCTGAAGTACGACATCAAGATCCCGATGCAGAAGGCCGACACCACCTGGAAGATCCACTGGACCCCGACGATCATCCACCCGCAACTGACCGAAGGCGCCTCCCTCACCTACCGCACGGCCCTCGCCGACGGCGCCCTCCTGGGCAGAGACGGCAAACCCCTGGTCGCGGGCACCATCCCGGACGGCATCTACAAGGCCGTCACCGGCCAGGCGGGCAACGTCAAAGGCACTGACGGCTGGGAAGTCGGCATCACCACCGGCGGCACCTTCACCGCCCTGGACGGCAAAAAGCCCGAGTCAGGCGAAAAGATCACCGTCACCATCGACCCGGCCCGCCAGCAGGCCGCCCAAGCAGCAGTGGACGCCCTCCCACAAGGCGCGGCGATCGTGGCCATCGAAGCCGGCTCCAGCGAAATCCTGGCCGTGGCCCAGAACAAAAGCCTCTCGGGCACCAACCCGTTCATCGGCCGCTACGCCCCAGGCTCAACGATGAAGATCGTGACCGCCGCAGCCGCCATGAACGCGGGCCTGGTCAACGCCAACGCCACAGTCGCGTGCCCCCAAACAGCCACCATCGGCACCCGGACCGTGAACAACGCGGGCTTCGGCCAGCCCTCCATCGCCTTCCACTCGGCCTTCGCCATCTCCTGCAACACGACGTTCGCCGACCTGGGCTCCAAACTCCCGCCCAACGCCCTCCCGGACATGGCGAAACGCTTCGGCCTGGGAGCCGACTGGACCATCCAGGGCGCCGACACGAACACCGGCAAGGTCCCACCCGCATCGGGCGACCAGCAGGTGGAAAACAGCTTCGGCCAGGGCAACGTGGTGGCCAGCCCGTTCGGCATGGCCCTGGTGGCCGCCACCGTGGCCTCCGGCAGGACCCCGACACCCACGCTGATGCGAGGCAAGCCCCCGGTACCGAACGACGTGGCAGCCGCCCCTCCAGGCAACGTGCTCCCAGCCCTGCGCACCATGATGCGCGAGGTAGTCACCTCGGGAACCGCGAAGCAACTGGCCGGAATCCCAAACCTGTACGGCAAAACCGGCACAGCAGAAGCAGGCGGCGGCACGGCCCACGGCTGGTTCGTCGGCTACCAGGGCAACGTGGCCTTCGCAGTCCTGGTGGAAAACGCGGGTTCATCCCAAAGCGCCCTAACAGCAACAGCGGCATTCCTAAAGGGCTAGCCAAGCGCACCAACAACGCCGAAGCCGAAGGCGAGGCGACCCGATGGCGCAGCCGAGGCGCTCTTAACGGCGCTCCGGGTGGGGTCC
>JAVXWK010000580.1:0-8268 GCA_032230575.1 Pseudonocardiales bacterium
CACCGCGGACGTCCACGTGACCCCGGACGGCCGCGCGAGGATCGGCAAGCACTCCTACAGCCCGGAGGAGTACGGCGACCTGTTGCGCCGCAACGGGTGGGACGGCAAGACGCCGATCCGCCTGATCGGCTGCGACGCGGGCAGCAACGACTTCGCGCAGCAGTTGTCCAAGCACCTCGACGCGCCGGTGGTCGCGCCGACCAAGCCGGCCTGGACCGACAGCCACGGCCGCGTCTTCACGAGCGACGCCGAACTGCGTCCCGACGGCACGCGCGAGCCGAAGATCCCGCCGAACGGCGAGTGGGAGACCCACCACCCGGACGGCTCCAAGTCCAAGGCGAGCGACGACGGCTTCGCGCCCGGCACGCACGACAAGGACAAGGACCTCGACCCGACCGACGCGAAGGACCGCGGCGACTCGGACGGCGACGCCGACGGAAACGCCGACACGCCGGAGAAGCGCAGGGACGCGCTCGTCGACAAGGCCAACAACGACAAGAAGTTCTTCGAGGACAACTACAAGGAGAACGGCCACCGCCGCGAGGCCGAGCGCATGATCGGCGACGATCCTCTGCCGAAGCTGAAGTGGAACGAGAACACCGGCAAGTGGGAACCGGCCGACGCCGGCCCGCCCCCGTTGCCCCACAAGTACAAGGACGCGCCCGACTCCGCTCCGGACAAGCCGGGTCCGGTGCCGGACGCGAACAAGGACAAGATCGACGCGGCGGTCAAGGACCGCGAGACGAAGCTCGAGACCGACAGGAAGGCCGAGGAGAAGCTCGCCGCCGCCAAGAAGGACGTCGAAACGGCGCAGGAACGGGTCAAGGACGCCGACGAGAAGCTCAAGGCGGAGGACACCCCGGCCAACCGCAAGGAAGCCGACGACGCCAAGGCCGCGCACGACGACGCGAAGCAGAAGTACGCCGACGAGAAGGCGGACCACGCCAAGCCGCACGACGAGATGACCAAGGCCGGCGAGTCGCTGGGCGAGCAGACGGCGGAGTACCACGCCGTCCAGGAGCACTTCCCCGGCGCCACGAAGGTCGACCTGCCGGAACTCGGCTACGGCCAGCGCCAGTTCGACCAGGTCTACGAACTGCCGGACGGCCGCATGGTCGTCGTGGAGGCGAAGGGCCCGAGCGCGGACCTCGGCTCCAGCAAGATCGAGGCCCCCGGCGGCCAGAAGATCAGCGTCGGGCAGGGTCGCCGCGACTACTTCGAACACATCACCGGCGCGATGGAGTCCCGGGGTGAACTTCTCGGCAACGGCGAGAAGGAGCTGGCCGAGAAGCTGAACAAGGCGCTGCAGGACGGCAAGGTCGAATACGTCGTGGTCAAGCCGGTCGTGAAGGACGGCGCGTACGACGGCTACTCTCTGAAGTACTTCAACCTCGACAAGGAGGCTCAGCCCGGTGGCTACCAGGGCCATAACTAGGCACCAGCTTCAGGTCCCGAGCACCGAGGGCGTCGACGCCCGGATCGCGGACACCGTCGAGAAGGGCCTGGCGGAGGTCGAGAACGACCCGCACGTGCTCAACCGCCTGCTCTCGGCCGCGCAGCGGTTGATGGGCTGGCGCTGCTACCTCGACCCGACCGCGAACAAGGTCGAGTCGTGGGAAGCCACCGTGCTGGCGATGCAGACGGCGAACGCGATCTTCGAGGTCGCGAACGCCGGCGAGGGCGAGGTCCGGCTGCTCCTCGGCGAGCAGACCGTCACCGTCCCGGCCGGCTCGACCGGCGACATCGCCCACGCCGGCAACTGGGTCACCGCCTACTACCTCGCGGTGATCTGCCGCGAGCAGGACCGGTTGAAGATGCTCGCCGAGACCCCGATCGACCTGCTGCGCGCGTCGGGTGCGGACTTCGACGAGTACATCTACGCCTGGATCGACACCCTGCAGACCTACTGGCAGGAAGGCCCGGACATCGGCGCCAAGCTCCAGAGGGCCATCGAGCTCACCGATCCGGAGGCCGCCGAGGTGTCGGCCGACCTGATGCTCAAGGTGCTGTACCCGCCGATCAACCTCTTCTACCGGTTCCTCGAGAACCAGCGCGAGGAGTTCAACGACGCGCTGGCCCAGGCACTCGAGCTGAACAAGGAGTACTGGGACACGCCGGACGAGGGCCGCAACTACATGCCGAACGGCACCCTCCCGCTCGGCCCGCTGGCGATGACCTGTTTCGCCTACGACGCCGAGTTCCCGATCGAGGTCGAGTCCGACTACCTCCCCAAGCACCTGGTGCAGCGCACCTGGCTGGGAGAGTTCCCCACCAAGTGACTCCCGGCACGGCGGAGGCCTCCCCGTCGACGTCAAGTCCGGCCACCTGCTCTCCGGAACTACTCATAGTGCGTGAGCGGGCCGAGGTTCACGACCGGCCCGCGCGCACGACACCAGCCCGATAAGATCAGCGGGTCCGACGGGGAGAGGGGCGAGATCCATCATGAGCCAGCCGGCTACACCGCTGAGCGAGCAGGACCAGCAGCAGCTCGTGCGGCAGATCGGCCGCGCCATGCTGCCGGCCGTACCTCAGGGCTGGCAGCGCATCCGTGCCGAGTACCGCGCGGCGGGCCGGCACATCGAGGTCGACCTGGCGTTCGCGGGTCCGGACGGGCAGTTGCGCCCGGTGCGTCCGCCGATGGACGTCGTGCAGATGTTCGGCCACCTGCGGGCGGGCATGTACCACCCGGAGCGCGGCACCTGGCTGAGCGCCACGTACGAGATCGAGGCGCCGGCCGCGTTCACGGTCGACTTCAACGCCGAGGACGAGCCGCGCTGGCGCAACGCCCCGCCGCCCATCGGTTTCCGCGACGAGCTGCAGACGTTCCCGCGCCCGGACAGGCAGATCCCCGACTGGTGGCGTCAGCGCGTGGGCCTCCCGCCGCTGCCCGCGCCCGAGCCGGAACCCCAGCAGCCGCAGGCACAGCAGGAGTACCAGGCCCCGCCCGCCCAGGCACCCCAGCAGGAGGGCGACCTGCGCACCGCTCGCGTGTACGACGGCAAGGGCGAGGACGGCCGCATCGTCGTCAACCGCCAGCCGATCGACCCGCAACTGGTCGACAGCCTGCTCACCTACCTCGAGTCGGCGCCGGTCGTGCTGGCCGCGCGCAGCTACGACCTCGACGAGTTCTCGCAGAGCGGCGAGCAGGACGTGCCGCTCAACTTCCGCACCGACGGCACCTGGATCTGGGCCGGCGCCGTGCCGCACTACCTCCGCAAGTACGGCCTGCCGCCGGAGCCGGAGCTGGTCGCGCACGTGGTGGCGCGCGGTTTCCAGATCGGTGAGGTCCCGGACCAGACGCAGGACCGAGCGGTCTCGCTCATCACCGGCCAGAGCTAGCTCTTCAGCGAACGCAGGTACGCCTCTCCTCTCGGGGAGAGGCGATACCCCACCTCGAGCGACTCCGTGAGCCCTTTCGCTTTGAGCTTGCGGACATCCGTCTTGAACGGCAGCTTCTCGCGGCCCACCGACGCAGCCAGATCCGCCGCCCGCACACCGGGGTTCGCCGCGATCAACCGCAACAACGCCAGCGCGGCCCCGGACAGTGCCAGTCCGTCCACAGAGGACGATGACCGCAGTTCGATCCGCGGATCTTGACCCACAAAATGCAAGCGAACGCGGTAAAGCGAGCCCTCACGTCCGTCCACAGCGGACATCAGCTCACGCACCGACGTGAAGCCCGCCGCCATCGCCTCCGCACGCGACACCCGCGACACGACGTCCACCGCGTCGATCGCCAGCACGCCCAACGACGTCCGCAACGTCCCACCAGCCCGCACCGCAGGCCGTTTCCACCGCCGGAACTGCAGCGTGACCTCGCCGGAACGAATCCGTTCCCAGTCAGCCACTCGGATCAGCACCGAACGAGGGTCTCAGGTTGCCGAGGTGTCCGACACCCGAGACCATCCATGCCATGCAACGGTGGTGGCTCTTCACGGTGCGCGGAGTGTTCGCTGTCCTGTTCGGCGTGGCGGCCCTGATCTGGCCCGGCCTCACACTGCTCGTCCTGATCATCATGTGGGGCGCCTACGCGCTCGTCGACGGCGCGATGATGTTGTACCTGACGCTCACCCACAAGGAATGGCCCGCTCGCTGGGCTCTGGGCCTGATCGGCGCGCTCGGCGTGGTCACGGGCCTGATCGCGTTGTTCTGGCCGGGCATCACGGCGACCGCGCTGCTGCTGCTCATCGCGGCCTGGGCGCTCGTCACCGGCGTGCTGCAGATCGTCGACGCCATCCGCCTGCGCAAGGTGATGACGAACGAGTGGTTCTACGTGATCACCGGCGCGCTGACCGTGCTGCTCGGCATCATCCTGGTGGTGAACCCCACCGCGGGCGCGCTGGCGTTCGTGATCACGATCGGCGTCTTCGCGATCCTGTGGGGCATCGTGCTGGTGCTGTTCAGCCTGCGCTTGAAGCAGCTCGAGGGCGGTCTCGCCCAGCCGGCGCCGCGCGCATGAGAGCGAACGTTTAAGGTCAATGCGCTCACAGGGGCGCACAAATGCGCACGCACGAGATACTCTGTGCGCATGAGTCCCGCGCTGGAGACGGTGCTGGCCAAGGCCGGCCTGCAGGTGAGCCCCGACGAGTTCCTGGCCCTCGTGACCGACGCGGCACGCAGGCTCGCTCCGCCACACCCGGAACCGGCCACCTACTTCACACCGGACCAGCAGGCGGCCCTCACCGACGTGGGCCTGGACCTGTCCCCTGCGGGCCCGTCCGACGCCCGTCCGCGCACCCGCACCGTCGTCGCCCACGCCGTGCTGCGCGACTCGGCCCTGACCGTGAACGACGCCGCGCGCCAGCTCCAGGTCGACACCAGCCGCATCCGCCACCGCCTCGGCGTCGGCAGGCTCGTGGGCTGGAAGGACCGCGGCAGCTGGCGGCTGCCCGCGTGGCAGTTCGCGGGCACCGGCGTCCTTCCCGGCCTGGAAACCGTGCTGGCGGAGATCCCGTCAGACCAGCCGGCGCTCGTCGTCGCCGCCTTCATGACCACTCTCCAGGAGGACCTGCCCGTAGACGGCAAGCCCGCGACCCCGCGCGACTGGCTCCTCGCAGGAGGCGACCCCCGCCGCGTCGCCGACCTGGCCTCCGTGCTCGGCACCCCCGCCTGAGCGCTCCCGAACACCCGACAGGACCCGAATGTCACGGCTTCCGCAGCCGCCTGCCCCTGCCGTGCTGCAAGCGCACCTGCGCCGCACCGAGGACGTGGTGGCCGTCCACCGCGCCACCCGCCTGGTCCGCGTCTTCACGGCCAAGGGCTCGCACCCGCAGCGCTGGAACACGTTCCGCTACACGGGCCCGCTCCCCCACGCCCGCTTCGACGCACAACTTCCGGCCGACGACGGCTCCCCGGTGCAGGACCACGAGAACGGCGTCCTCTACTTCGGACTCTCCGTCCGCACGTCGATCGCCGAGGTCTTCCAGGCCACCTCGATCGTGGACCGCCGCACCCGCTCGCCGTTCCTCGTCGTCCTGCGCCCGCGCCGCACTCTGCGCCTGCTCGACCTGGGCGGCCTGTGGCCCACCCGCGTCGGGGCCTCGCAGGAGATCTCCACCGGGCCGAAGCTGGTGACGCAGGCCTGGTCACGGGCTATTCGGGCGGCTTATCCGGAGCTGGACGGGCTTTGGTACCGGTCGTCGATGGACTCGGGCGACCCGGCCATCTGCCTGTGGGACCCGCCTGGTGCCTCTGGACTCCCCGCGGCGCCGGACGTGCTGCTGCCGCTGGATCATCCTGGGCTCGACCTGCCGTTGGCGCGGGTGTGCGAGGAGCTCAACTACACCCTGCTGGGCTGAACTGGGCATTGCGGACAGGGACTGTTGACCCTGTACTCCGAACGGCCGCCTGCCTAGCCTGAACGGATGCGGTTCGCGATCGCCGGGGGTGGTGTCGCCGGGCTGGCCGCCGGCCTGGGGGGGGCGCGGGGCGGGCCTTCGGCCGTCGGCGTGGAGCGGGACGACGTGAGCGCGCAGGACGGGCCGGAGGGCGCGTTCGAAGTCGTGCGCAAGGGCATTCCGCACTTCCAGCAGCCGCACACGTTCCTGCCGCGCGGCCGCAAGGTGCTGCGTGAGCTCGCGCCGGACGTCATCGACACCCTGCTCGACGCGGGTGCCGAGGAGCAGGACCTCGCTGCCGATCTGAAGGAGCCGCAGCCCGGCGACGAGGATCTGGTCTACCTCTGGGTGCGCCGGCCGATGGTCGAGTGGGCACTGCGCCGCGCCGCCGCGGCCGAGCCCGGCATCAGGCTGGTCCCGGGAAGGCAGATCACCTGCCTGGCTCCCGGCGCGAGCGGGTTGCGCCTCGACGACGGTGAGGAGATCCGCGCGGACGTCGTGGTCGACGCGCTGGGCCGGTACCGGTGCCCGCCTGGCTGGCCGCGCGCGCACGCCGAACCCGTCGAGTGCGGCTCGATCTACTACTGCCGCTACTTCGAGCTCGTCGAAGGTGCCGAGCACCTCGCGGGGCCGTGGCTGCTCAACCCGCGCGGTGACCTCGGGTACATGGGGTTCAACACCTTCCGCGGCGACAACCGGACCTTCGCGGTGATCTTCATCGTGCCCACCGCGGACCGCGATCTGCGGGTGCTGAAGGACAACCACGCGTGGATGGCCGCCGCCAGGGCCTGCACGCCGCTGGACGTGATGATCTCGCCGGACCACGCCCGGCCCATCACCGACGTCATGCCGATGGGTGGCCTGGCCAACATCGACCGCAGCGCCGGGGCGGGCGTGCCGGGGCTCGTCCCCGTCGGCGACGCGTTGTGCCACACCAATCCCATGTTCGCCTATGGGCTGTCGTTCTCCCTCGTGCACGCGCAGGCGCTGGGTCGCGCCAGCACCGCGCACACCACACCGGAGGACGTCTCGGAGGCCTATCTCGCCGACGTCGGCCCCGAGGCCCGGGAACGCCACGCCTTCGCGCTGGAGTTCGACGCGGCGCGCAACGCGGCCTGGAGCGGCACGCCGGTCGACGTGGGTCGCCGCGACGGCTGCTATCCCCTGTTCGCGTTCGCGGCGGCACTGGCCGCCGCGCCGCGCGACGACCACGTGCTGCGCCGGACCGTCGGCCGCATCGGGTTGCTCGACCGGGTCTCGGTCTTCGACTCCGACAGCGACCTGCACGACCGCATCGAACGGATCTGGCCGCAGCTCACCCGCACGCCGGCCGGGCCACCGCGCGAGGAGCTGCTCCGGATCATCACCGGGGACCTGGTCAGCAGTTGAGGTAGCGGCTCCACCACTCCAGCACCGCGTCGAAGCGCTGCTTGCGGTGCCGCGGCTGGCCCGACCGGGTCAGCTCGTGACCCTCGCCCGGGAAGATCAGCATCTCCGCCTCGACGCCACGCCTCTTCAACGCCACGAACATGCGCTGCGCCTGCTCCAGAGGACAACGCCAGTCCTGTTCGGAGTGGACGACCGCGAACGGGAGGTTGATCTTCTCCGCGTAGGTCAGCGGTGACATCGCGCGCTGGGCCTCTGGGTCGGTGCCGCAGTAGGCGTCGGCGAAGAAGTACCCGATGTCCGAGGAGCCGGAGAAGGAGTCCCAGGCGTTGACGGCCCGCTCGCTCCAGGCCGCGCGGAAGCGTTCGCCGTGGTGCGCGGACAACCACGAGGTCATGAAGCCGCCGTAGGAGCCGCCCATCACGCCGACTCGCTCGGAGTCGGTGTCGTCACGCGCAAGCGCAACGTCCAAAAGGGACAGAACATCGTCGACGTCGACCGTGCCGAACTTGCCGATCACCGCCTGGCCGTGCGACTGGCCGTAGCCCGCCGAGCCGCGCGGGTTCGGCAGCACGACCGCGAAACCGGCCGACGCGTAGACCTGGGCCTCGTCGAAGAAACCCCAGCTGTGGTACATGAACGGGCCACCGTGCACGGCCAGGACGACCGGGTGCGGGCCGTCGCCGTCGGGCAGCACGAGCCAGCCGTGCACCGGGTAGCCGTCGGAGGCCGAGCCGGAGAGCTCCACGACCCGACGCGCGGCAACCGACGAAAACGCCGTGCGCACACCGGAATCGACGAGGAGAACCTGCCCAGGACTGTCCGGAGTGGACACCACAGCGACGACGGAAGACCCGTCCGTCGCGAACGACTTGACCGCCTGAGAGCCACCGACGAGCACCTCGCCAGGACCGCCGTCGAACGGAATCCGTTGCAGCTCCAACGCCCCGCGGTTGCGCACGACCAGCAGCACGCCGGAAGCATCCGCCACGGGCTGACCCGAAAGCCGTTCCACGTCAACGGTTTCGACGTCGGTCAGGCGAAC